>JBDSAR010000556.1:0-5282 GCA_039922035.1 Chthoniobacteraceae bacterium | reverse complement strand
CCGATGTCCAGCACGTCCTCGATGGACGGATTCGCACGCCGGAGATCCGCGGCGACGACAAGCTTGTCCGTCCTGAGATCCACGCCGAAAATTTCCGTGGCATACAGCCACAGGTGAACCCCGTCGTTCCCGAGTATCCGCGTGCCGAAGTAAAAATCCGAACTGCGATAGCCGCGGCCGATCGGAATCTTCCGCCCCGGTGCACGGCCATCCGCAGGCTGCATGAAAAGCGCGATCTGAAACCGGTCGGCCTCGGGATTCGGATGCAGCGATGGCACGACGGGCTCGCGCGTCTGGAGCAGCGTGGCAATCTGATCCCCGACGCGAACCGACGCGCCGAATGGAATGCCCGGCACGGTCTGCGACTTCAGGATGGAACGGCGGATCACGCCGAAGATCAGCACTGCGACCAGGCACATGCCGAGCACCGCAAGGAACATCCGCGCCCCCTTTCTCGCCGCAGTCAGACTCGCAGACTCGCGAGACACCGCAACTGCCGGCTCCGCCTTCTGCGTCACGAATCCGCCGGCACTGGTGAAAGGCACCGTCTTCGACGCGCGGACCATGGCATTCACCGCGATCGCCTTGCTGATCGCCGGAGCGAGTTGCGCCTGCCCGGCGATGATGAGCTGTGCCGCTGCGTGCGCGCAGGCAAATGGCGCGAGGTCTGCCGGGATGGAATGCCTCGCCAGGATCGCCTCAAATTTCGGCATCAGAAGTCGCATCAGTTCCTCGTGGGACTTGAGCGGGTCGTGGCCCGGCGGCACGGATGCGGCGGGCGGCGCATTCAGATCGTGCGGACCGCTCTGCGCACCGCGCGCGACTGTCTCCAGCATCGTGCCGACGACATCCTGCCCGACCTCGTTCACCGCATCCACAAACACCGGAGTGCCCGGCTCGAATCGCGAGAGATCCACGCCGCCATTCTGCAGCATCGCCGTCCCCGCGAGATATCCGATTGCGGCGATGGCCGTCTCCAGATGCGTCCCGCGCCCATCGGCGATGGAGTCGCATACGGTGTGGTAAATTTCGCCGGAAGCGCCGGAGATGCGATCAGCGAGGGATGGGTCGTTTGCGAAAGGCATGGAAAAACATGAGGCTCGCGGGATTGGATACCGCCTCGGCGGCGATTTTGAAATGCAACTTTGGTCGCATTTTACCGCGACCACGGTGATGCCCTACGCCCGCGACGACTGCACGGAGAAGACCTCGCCTGGCTCGCACTCGTATTCAATCGCAATGGGGCGGCAGCACACGGTGCAGTCCTCGATGGTCGAGCCGCTGCCCTGCGAAGTGTCCAGCGTGCTGGCGAAGACTTCACCGCAATACGGGCACTCGATTTGCACCTCGACGATGTAGTCCATGGTGCGGGCGACAGTGCCTCAGAACTTCAGCCGCGGCGCGTCATTCCACATGTCCTCAAGGCGGTAGAGGGCGCGCTTTTCCGGATGGAAAATGTGGACGACCACATCGCCGTAGTCGGCGATGACCCATTGGCTGATCGGGTAGCCGTCGGTGCCGATGGGGCGGAGCTTGTGCTCCTTTTTCAGGCGATCCTCGATCTCACCGGCGATGGCCTTGAGCTGTGGCTCGGATGCGCCGGTGCAGATGACGAAAAAATCCGTGAATGATGAGAGCTTGCGCAGGTCGAGCACGACGATGTCCTCCGCTTTTTTGTCGGCGGCGATGCTGGCACAGAGCTTGGCGAGTTTGTCTGATTTAATGGGAATCTCCTTGGTAAAGTCGGTGCGTCTCGATGATTTCGCGCACTGCGTCCGGAACGAGGTAGCGGATGCTGAGGCACTGTGCAACGCGCTTGCGCACCTCGGTCGCAGAAATGTCCACGCGCCGCTGGAGGACGGGCATCTCGCGAAGCGGCGCGGCCACGCCGGGATCAATCGTGACGAAGACATCGTCGGCCCCGCACGCGGGATAGGCGCCGCGACCGAAGACAATGAACTGCACCATGTCGCGCAGCTCGTCGTAGCGGCGCCACTTTGGCAATTCGCGCACGTTGTCCTCGCCGATGAAGTAAAACAATTCGTCGCCGGGAGCCTTCGCACGCCACGCCTCGACGGTGTCCACGGTGAAGCTCGGCCCCTCGCGCTCGACCTCGGACGGATCGCATTCAAAGCGCGGCTCGCCCTCGACTGCCGCGCGCACCATCGCGAGACGCAGCGGCGGCGGCGCGGGCGTACGGTCGAGCTTGAACGGCGATTGCGCGGCAGGGATGAAGACCACGCGATCAAGCGAGAGCTGCTCCATCGCCTCGCGCGCGAGGATAAGGTGCCCGTGGTGAATCGGATCGAAGCTGCCGCCGTAGAGTGCCGTGCGCATCGTGTGGCTTCAGTACAGCAGGAACGCCTGGCGTGCGGCGCGGAAGCGTTCGACGATCGGCTGCCAGCTTCCGACGATCTCGGCGGGGCTCGCGCCTTTCTCGATCAGGGGACGAAGGCTCGTGCTGCCGTAAATTTTCCACATGATGTCGTCCGGATCGCGATAGCGGGCAAAGATACTGCCGCGCGAATTCCGCTGCGCGGCGCAAAGGAGCTGGACGTTCACCGCGGCGAGATTCACCGGGCTGTCGGCACTGAGGTTCAGCCGCGCGCCGCCGAATTCATTCCGCGAATACGGCTCGGCGCTGCGCAGCCCGTTCGCGCGCAGATCACGCACGAATGCGCCGGGATTCATCCCGCACTTTCCGGCCGTCTGGAATGGCGAATCGGTGCCGATGCCCACGTCGAGCGCCGCGCCTTCGAGCGAGCCGAAGATGCTCGTGGCGGCATAATATGGGACGGAGGTCGCGCGCGGGATATTCGGCGAAGTCTGCACCCAGCGCAGGCCCGTGCGGCTCCACGTCATGTCGCGGCTCCAGCCCTGCATCGGCACGACGGTGAGCTGGCAGCGGCTCCCATTCCACCCGTACGCGTTCGCCATCTTCGCGAGTTCGCCGGCCGTCATCCCGTGCAGATACGGCACGGGAAACTGCCCGACAAAGCTGCGCCACTTTTCCTCGATGCCCGGTCCCTCGACACGCTCGCCGCCGAGCGGATTCGGACGATCGAGCACGACGAATGGGATGTGCTGCTCGCCGCAGGCCTCCATGCATTTCGCCATCGTGGAGACGTAGGTGTAGCTGCGCACGCCGATGTCCTGCATGTCGTACACGAGCACATCAATGCCGCGCAGCATCTCCGGCGTCGGCTTGCGCGTGGGGCCGTAAAGTGAATGCACGGGGAGCCCCGTGACGGTGTCCTTGCGCGACGGGATGTACTGGCTGGCGGCAGCGGTGCCATCAATGCCGTGCTCGGGCGAGAACAGCGCGACGAGGCGGAGATTCGAGGCTTTGCGCAAAAGGATGCGCGTCTTCGTGCCCGCGGAATCCACGCCGGTCTGATTCGTGACGAGCCCGACGCGCTTGCCCTCGATCGTCGCGTAGCCCCGCGCGCGGAGCGTGTCTATTCCGAGTTCGACGGCTGCGCCCAGTGGCAGTGTTGCGAAGGCGAATAGAAGAGCGAGAAAGCGAAACATCACCAGCACCTTAGCACTGCCTCGCCCTGCGCTGCCACCTACATTCTAAAGTGACACGCCGCGTTTCCACGGGATGAAATCATCCTGCCCGAGACGCACGGCGGCGGGGGTCGCGCGACCACTGCCGACCTCGATGATGTGGTCGAGCAGTTCCTCACCGACGGTTGCGATCGTCTTTTCTCCGGTGACGATCGGCCCGGCGTCGAAATCAATGATGTCCGCCATGCGCGTCGCAAGGTCGGTGTTCGTGGACATTTTTACGACAGGGCAAATGGGATTGCCCGTCGGCGTGCCGAGGCCGGTCGTGAAGATGATCACGTTGCAGCCGCTGCCCGTGAGCGCGGTCGTCGCCTCGACGTCATTGCCCGGTGTGCAGAGCAGCGTGAGGCCGCCGCGCTTCGTGACGGGCTCAGGATAGTCCACGACATCAAGCACCGGCGCGCTGCCGCCCTTGCGCGCTGCGCCGAGGCTTTTCATCGCGTCGGTGATGAGCCCGTCGCGGATGTTGCCGGGCGAGGGATTCATGTCGAAGCCCGAGCCGACGGCGTGCGCCCGCTCGTTGTATCGGCGCATGAGATCGAGGAAACGCTCCGCCAGCGCGGGGTCGCCGCAACGGTCGCACAGCCACTGCTCCGCGCCGCACAGTTCGGGGAATTCGCAGAGCACGCCGGTGCCGCCGAGCGCCGCGAGCAGATCGGAGCAGTGGCCGAGCGCGGGATTTGCCGAGATGCCGGAGAAGCCATCCGAGCCGCCGCACTTGAGACCGAGCACGAGTTCGCTCAGCGGCAGCGGTTCGCGGCGCAGTTCACTGGCCTGCGCGATGCCGCGGAATGTCTCGCGCAGCGCGCGCTCGAGCAGGTCGCGTTCGGAGGAACTTTTCTGCTGCTCGAAGACGAGCAGCTGCTTCGCATTTCCGCCACGCCTGGCGATTTCCTCGCGCAACGTTTCCACCTCGGCGTTCTGGCAGCCGAGGCTGAGCACGGTCGCACCGGCGACATTCGGATGCGTGATGTAGCCTGCGAGCAGTCCGCACAGCGCGCGCGCATCCTGCCGCGTGCCGCCGCAGCCGAGCGTGTGCTGGAGAAATTTCACCCCAGCCACATTGGGGAAGACGCGCGATGCGGCGGCGGACTTTTCGAGCTTCGCACCGTCGAGCGTTTCGCCTGCGCGCCATGCGGTCGCGAGGTCTGAGACGAAATTGGAATACGGCGTGGTGACCGCGTAGCCGAGGCCTTTCGTGAGCGCCTCGCGCATCACCTCAATGTTGCGATTTTCGCAGAAGACCATCGGCACCACGAGCCAGTGGTTCGCCGTGCCGCAGCGTCCGTCCGCGCGGCGGTAGCCGTCGAACGTCCGCTCGCGCCAGCGCGAGACATCCGGTGGCTGCCAGCGGTAGCCGCTCGCCCGCGCGACGGGCGATGCGGTGGCGTGCGTGACGTTCTCGCGCGAAAGCAGTTCGCCCGCGGCGACGGCACACAGCGTCTTCCCCGCGATGGTGCCGTACATTTTCACCAGATCGCCCTCGGCGAAATCGCGCGCGGCAAACTTGTGTTTCGCCGCCACGTCGCTGCGCAGCGTCCACGATTTTCCGTCGAGTGAAACGATGTCGCCGCATTTTAACGGGCGCAGTGCCACGATGGCGTCGTCGTCCGGGTGGAGTCGCTGGATGAGCATGAGACGCCAAACTTCGCCCGGCGCAGCCCCGCGACGCAACGCGCGATTTTCATGCAAACCACTGCCGCGGAGCCGTG
>JBDSAR010000555.1:0-6409 GCA_039922035.1 Chthoniobacteraceae bacterium | reverse complement strand
CGTCGCCATCAATATCAATCACCTCCTTGTCCGGCCGCGCGACCTTCGCGCCGATCGCGCTCGGGTAGCCGTAGCCCATCGAGCCGAGCCCGAGGCTGCTGATGAGCGTGCGCGGCTCGTCGAAATTGTAGAATTGCGCCGCCCACATCTGGTGCTGGCCCACGCCCGTCGTGATGATCGCCTGGCCCTTCGTCATCTTGTAAAGCTGCTCGACGACATACTGCGGCTGGATCGCGTCCTCCGTGTCCTCGTAGTAAAATGGGAACGCCTTTTTCCACTCCATGATCTGCGCGCGCCACGGCGCGTAAAGCGTGTAGTCGCCCGGCTTCTTCCGCTCGTAGCCCGCCTTCACGAGCAGCGCATTCGCGCGGATGAGCGCGTCCTTCACATCACCGAGCATCGGCAGCTTCACCACCTTGTTCTTGTTGATCTCGGAGTTGTCTATTTCGAGATGCACGATCGTCCCATGCGCGCAGAAAGCCTCCAGCTTGCCCGTCACGCGGTCATCGAAACGCACGCCGAATGCCAGCAGCAGGTCGGCCTCGTTCGCCGCGTTGTTCGCGTACACGGTGCCGTGCATGCCGAGCCATTTCAGCGACAGCGGATGCGTCTCTGGGAAGCAGCTCACGCCCATGAGCGTCGTCGTCACGGGGATCTGCGTGCGCTCGGCAAACTCCAGCAGTTCCGCGTGCGCCTCGCCGCTGATGATGCCGCCGCCCACGTAAAGCATCGGCTTCTTCGACTGCCGGATCAGCCCGATGAGTTCGTTCAGTTCCGCGTCGCCCACGCGCACGTCGGGATTGTAGCCGCGCAAATTCACCTCGCTCGGCCACACCGGCTGGCAACTGCCCATCTGGATATTCTTCGGAATATCAATCAGCACCGGCCCCGGACGCCCCGTCTGCGCGATATAAAACGCCTCCTTCACGATGCGCGGCAGGTCGCGGATGTCCGTCACGAGATAGTTGTGCTTCACGATCTGCGCCGTCACGCCAAACACATCCGTCTCCTGGAACGCGCCCTTGCCGATCATGTGCTGCGGCACCTGCCCGGTGATCGCCACGAGCGGCGTCGAGTCGAGAAAGGCGTCCGCGATTCCCGTCACGAGATTCATCGCGCCCGGCCCGGAAGTCGCCATCACCACGCCGGCCTTGCCCAGTGCACGCGCGTAGCCCTGCGCCGCAAACACACCGCCCTGCTCGTGCCGCGGCAGGATCGTGCGGATGATTTTCGAGCGCGTGAGCGCCTGATGCATCGCCATGCTCGCCCCGCCAGGATACGCAAAAATCGTCGTCACGCCCTCACGCTCCAGCGCCTGGACGAGGATGTCCGCACCGCTCATGGTCGGTCCGAGTTCGCTCTTCGGAGCGGGGCTTTGCGTCGCGGGATTCGTGGATGTGCTCATGGTTTGCCTTTGGAAAAATGAACCGCGACCCTAGTCGCAACATGCTTCCCCGGCAAGCAGCTTTCCTGAGCAGCGTCACGCGGAAATCCTGAGTGGCCTGCGCTGCGAAAATTGCGGATACTTTCGCCCCTTGCTCCACACGATCCACCCCGAAACCCACGGCCCTCTCGGCGCACCGATGACGCGCGCCGTCGAGTCGTGCGTCCACTGCGGCTTCTGCCTCGCCGCCTGCCCGACGTATCGCGAACTCGGCCAGGAAATGGACACCCCACGCGGCCGCATCGTGCTGATGAAGCAAGTGCTCGAAGGCACACTCCCTCTCGAAGACGCACTCCCGCATACCGACCGCTGCCTCGGCTGCCTCGCGTGCGAACCCGCATGTCCCAGCGGCGTGGCCTACCGCGATCTCCTCTCGCCCTTCCGTGCGCTCGCGGAGAAAAAGCGCCACCGTCCCTTCATGGAACGCATGCGCCGCTGGCTTGTCTCCGCGACCCTCCCGCATCCCGCGCGTTTCCGCATCGCCGCGTGGGCGGGAAAATTCGCGCGCGAATTCGCACCGCTCTTCCCAGGATCCTTCCGCGCGATGCTCAGGCTGATCCCGGAAAATCTGCCGCCACGCGAGACTTGGCCCGAGGTCACGCCTGCGATCGGCAAGCGCCGCGCACGCGTCGCGCTCCTCGCCGGCTGCGCGCAGCAGGTGCTCGCGCCGGACATCAACACCGCGACCATCGAAGTGCTCGCGCGCAACGGCATCGAGGTCGTCGTCCCGCGTGCACAGTCCTGCTGCGGTGCGCTCGCGTGGCACGTCGGCGATCTCGATTCCGCGCAGCGCTTCGCGCGAAAAAATCTCGCCGCATTTCCAGACGACGTGGAAGCGATCCTCACCAACGCAGCCGGCTGCGGCAGCGGGATGCACGAATACCATCTCATCCTCTCCGGCACGGAGTCGGCGGACGCCGCGGAAAAATTCCGCCACCGCGTACTCGACGCCGCCGTCTTCCTCGCACGCCTCGGCGATCTCGTGCCGATTCCCGATTCCGGAAAAGCCACGCGCATCGCCGTCCACGACGCGTGTCATCTTCTCAATGCCCAAGGCGTCCGCGACGAACCGCGCGCACTGCTTGCCGCGATTCCGCGCGCGGAAATCATCAGCCTCCCCGATTCCCACCTCTGCTGCGGCAGCGCCGGAACCTACAATCTCGATCAGCCCGAGATCGCCGCAAACCTCGGCGCTGCACGCGCACGCACGATCGTCGAAGCGCGCGCCGACATCGTCGCGACCGGCAACATCGGCTGCCTCACGCAGCTCAAGCTCCACCTCGCAAAACAGGACGCAGACATCCCGATTCGCCACACGCTGCAGATCCTCCGCGACGCGTACTGCACGGAAGCGCGGCGGCAAGTGTAGGCGAGATTTTCAGCCTCGCGCGGCAGGACGGCGCGGAGCGCAATACCGCTGGAGCACCGTGCGGCCTCGCCGGCCACGTCGTTCGCGCGCAGCGCCATTTCCCTCACGCGCGTCAAAGTCGAAGTGCGGCTTCGCCGTTTTACGGTGGCCGCCGGGACGGGCGGCGCTCCAGGCATGCCCTCGACTACTTCTTCCGAAACTCCCCGCTGCGCGCCTCGATCATCTTGCCGACGAAACTCGTGTCATACTTTCCGCGCACGAAATCAGGGTCGTGCATGATCGTCTGTTGGAATGGAATCGTCGTCTTCACGCCACGGATAATGTACTCGCTCAGCGCGCGACGCATGCGGGCGATTGCGTTTTCGCGCGACGTGCCCATGGCGATCACTTTCGCAATCATCGAATCGTAATACGGCGGCACCGTGTAGCCCGCGTAAGCGTGCGAATCAATCCGCACGCCGCGTCCGCCGGGCGCGTAGTAAAGTTCAATCTTCCCCGGCGAAGGTTGAAAATTGTTGTACGGATCCTCGGCATTCACGCGGCACTCGATGGCGTGATACTTCCGCTTCGCGTGCCGGATGAAATGCGAGAGCGGCTCGCCCGCAGCGATCTTGATTTGCTCCTTCACGAGGTCCACGCCGTACGCCTCCTCGGTGATGCAGTGCTCCACCTGGATGCGCGTGTTCATCTCCATGAAGTAGTAGTTTCCCTTGTTATCCATGAGGCACTCGATGGTGCCCGCGCCGACGTAGCCCACTTCCTTCGCCAGCTTCACGCAGTCCGCACCCATCTTCTCGCGGATGGCCTCGGTCATGATCGGCGAAGGCGTCTCCTCGATGATCTTCTGGTTGCGCCGCTGCATCGAGCAGTCGCGCTCGCCGATGTGGACCACATCGCCGTGCATGTCCGCCATGATCTGAAATTCGATGTGATGCGGATTCTCGATGAGCTTCTCCAGGTAAACGGCTCCGTTGCCGAATGCCTTTTCCGCCTCCGCGCGCGCGGCGCGGAATCCCTGCACGAGCGAGCCGTCATTGTGCGCGGGGCGCATGCCTTTGCCACCGCCGCCGGCGGTCGCCTTGATCATCACCGGGTAGCCGATCTTCCGCGCGATCGCCATCGCCTCCTTTTCGCTCTCCACGAGGCCGTCGCTGCCGGGCGTCACCGGCATGCCCGCCGCCTTGGCGGTCGCGCGCGCCGTGTTCTTGTCGCCCATCGCGCGGATCGCCGCGGGCGGCGGCCCGATGAACTTGATATTGCAGCTCGCACACACCTCCGCGAAGTGCGCGTTCTCGCTCAGGAATCCGTAGCCCGGATGAATCGCATCCGCATCGCCGACCTCCGCCGCGCTGATGATGCGATCAATTTTCAGGTAGCTCAGGTTGCTCGGCCCCGGCCCGATGCAGATCGCCTCGTCCGCGAGCTGGACGTGGAGCGAATCCACATCTGCCTCCGAGTAAACGGCGAGCGTCTTGATGCCCTGCTCCTTGCAGGCACGGATGACCCGCAGTGCGATTTCGCCGCGGTTCGCGATGAGGACCTTCTTGAACATGTTGAGATTTGAAAGTTGAAAGTTGAGAGGCGTTCGGTGTCTGCGGCGAGAGGCTGGCCTCTCAACTCTCAACACTCATTTCTCAACCAGCGAAGCTACTTCGGCACGATGCGGTACAGCGCCTGGCCGAACTGCACAGGCTTGCCATTCTCCGCGACGAGTTCGGCGATGGTGCCGCGAACTTCCGCTTTGATTTCGTTCATCACTTTCATTGCCTCGATGATGCAGACGACCGTGTTCTCATCCACGTCCTGTCCGACTTTCACGAAAGGCTGCGCATCCGGCGACGGCGAGCCATAGAAAGTGCCGACCATCGGCGATGCGATATCCTTCAGCTTGTCGTTCGCGACCGGTGCAGAAGGCGCAGCGGCAGCCGAGGCAGGAGCAGCCGCAGGGGCGGCGGCGGGCGCAGCCAAAGGCGCGTGCTGGACGACAGGCTGGAAGTCATTCCCCTTCTTCAGGGTGATTTTGAATCCTTCGCTCTCCATTTTGAAAACGGAGAGGTCATTTTTCCTCATGAGCGCAATGAGCTCTTTGATTTCTTTTAAGTCCAAGGTGTGAGGTTTTTGGTTGTGAGCCGCGGATGCTACGGGCTGCGCGGAAAGCGGGTCAACTGCGCTTTTCCAAATCACCACTCCAAGCGGAGCGCCGCCCGCGTGGAGCGCCGCCCGTCCCGGCGGCCACGTCGCTGCGCGCAGCGCCAAATTATTTCCACACACGTGTTCGCAATGCGCGGCATGATGAAGTGCGGCTGCGCCGATCGGGCGTGGCCGCCGGGACGGGCGGCGCGCCACGCGCTATTTCCTCGCCTCAGGCGTCACGCTCAGTTCGACACGCTTACCCTCGCGCTCGACGGTCATCTTCACAGGCTGGCCGATTTTCACCGCGTCGAGCGCGTAAGTGTAGTCGTAGATGTTCGCGATTTTTTGCGCGCCAAATTCCACGATCACATCGCCGCCTTTCAGTCCGCCCTTTTCCGCCGGGCTGCCGCCGCGGACGCCGCTGAGCTTCACCCCTTTCACCTCGGTCGCGTAATCGGGAATGCTGCCGAGATACGCGCGCATCGTGTCACGTCCCCCGCCCTGCTCCTTCCGTTCGACGCGCGAAAAGTCGGGCCGCTCGGGTGCGTTCGCGACATCCTGGATGATCGCGCTGGCAAACTTCGCGATGCGCGCGAGGCCGTCGTAGTCGAGCTTGTCCGCGGTGTCGGTCGGGCGGTGGTAGTCGTCGTGTGAGCCGGTGAAGAAATTCAGCACAGGGATGCGCTTCGGATAGAAGCTGGTCACGTCGGTCGGGAGATATGGATCCTCCTGCAGGCCGAGTTGGAATCCCGCGGCGACGTTGCGTTTTTCCAGCAGGCGCGGCCACGCCTTCGACGAACCGACAGCCTGCATCGTGAGCTTGTTGTCCTTCAGCCGTCCGACCATGTCGAAGTTGATGTAAGCCACGACCTTCGTGAGATCCACGGGCGGCTTCTCGACGAACGAATTCGACCCGATGAGCCCGATCTCCTCACCGCTCCAGAGGGCGAAAATGATCCCGCGTTTGCGTTTGATCGGTCCAGAGGTGCTGACCGACTGAACCACACCGGCCCCCGTGTTCACGGATGTCACGCCTGTATATCCCTGCGCAAGTGCCGCCGCCATTTCCAGCACCGCGGATGTCCCGCTCGCATTGTCATCCGCACCGGGGTGGATTTTCCCATCCTCACCCTTGCGTGCGAGCGAAGAGTTCCCATTTCCGAGTCCGAGATGATCGTAGTGCGCGCCGACGATGATCCATTCGTCCGTCTGGCCAGGGATGCAGCCGACGACGTTGCGGTCGGTCTTGTGAATGTGCTCCACGGCGGCGGCAAGTTTCACCTTCACCTTTGGCAGCACGAAGCCGCCTTCCGCATGCGGGTTCTCGCTGTCGAGCGCCTTCTGCAGATCCTTCAGATTTTTCCCGCCCGGTGCGAGCAGCGCTGCGGCGGCATTCGCACTGATGGACGCCGCGATGATGCCGCTGCCCGCACTGCTTCCATCGCCGGTGAGCGGCAGAAGCT
>JBDSAR010000554.1:0-4273 GCA_039922035.1 Chthoniobacteraceae bacterium | reverse complement strand
GATCGTCGTGAGCGATGCGCTGATGACCGGCAGCGCGGATCATTTTTACAGTCTTACGATCGGCGAACTGCCGTTCGTCGCGGGTGTCTTTCCGCTGAGCGTGCCGGCGAATGCGGAGACGAAAGTGGAACTCGTCGGCTACAATCTGCCGGCGGATGCCGCCGCGCGGACGGTGAGTGTGAAGGCCGGGGCGAGTGGCATGGCGCAGGTGAAACTCGATGCGCGGAATTTCCGCAGTCGTGCGGCTGCCTCGCTGCCGGTGAGCGAGGTGCCGGGCTTTGTCGCGAGTGTGACGAGCAGGAGTGTGCAGGGCGCGCAGAAGCTGGATGTTCCGTTCTCCGTGAGCGGGCGTTTTCTCACGGAGGGCGCGGCGCAGCATTTCCGTTTCACGGCGAAGAAAGGCGCGACGTATGCGATCGAGACGGAGGCGGCGCGGCGCGGTTCGCCGGTGGATACGAAGATTGCTGTGCTGTGGCCGGATGGTCGTCTGGTTGAGCGGTTGCTGCTGCAGGCGGTGCGCGACAGTGCGATCACTTTCCGTGCGATTGATTCGGTGATCGCGGATGCGCGCGTGGACAACTGGCGGGAGATGGAATTGAACGAGCTGATGTGGATGCAGGGCGAGGTGACGAAAATCTTCCGCATGCCCGAGGGGCCGGACAGCGGGTTCGCGTTTTACACGAATGGGGCGAAGCGCATCGCTTATTTCGACACGACGGCGACGGCGCACGCGCTCGATGAGCCATGCTACATCGTGGAGCCGCATCCGCCGGGCACGAAGCTCACGGCGAACGGGCTGCCGGTCTTCACGCTGCACTACGAGAATGACGACGACGGGATGCGCAATGCGGGCACGGACTCGCGGCTGCTTTTCACCGCGCCGGCGGATGGCGAGTACACCGTGCGTGTGCGCGACAGCCGCGGAAATGCGGGTGAGCGGTTCGCGTACCGGCTCATCGTGCGTGAGGCGCAGCCGGATTTTGCGGTGAAATTTTCCGAGGCGGCGAGTGCGGTGAACGTGGGCAGCGGCGCGGCATTCACGCTCACTGCCGATCGGAAGGACGGATTCGACGGTGACATCGTGTGCGAGATTTCCGGCGTGCCCGAGGGCTGGCGCGTGACGAGTCCGCTCGTGATCCAGGCGGGGCATCTGCTGGCGAAGGGGAGCATCTCCGCGCTGCCGAATGCGGGGAAGTGGACCGCGGTGAAAATTTCCACGAGTGCGGAAATCGGTGGCAAAAAGATCACGCATGCGTCCGGGGAAATCGCAAACGTGAAACTCGAAGGCGATGCGCCTGCCGTCGTTTCGCTGCAGCCCGCGGGCGCGGATCACAATGCTCCGGTATTTTCGCGCGGCGATGCAGCGAAGCCCGCGGAGATCACGATCGCGCCGGGTGAGACGGTGAGCGCGTGGGTGGTGCTGAAGCGCGGGAGTGCGAAGGGCGCGCTGCGCTTCGATGTGGAGAATCTCCCGCACGGCATCGTCGTGGACAATCTTGGGCTGAGTGGCATCACGCTGCTCGAAGGACAGGACGCGGGGGAGATTTTCATCAAGGCCGCGGCGTGGGTGCCGGAGACGGACCGGCTCGCGTTTGCCGTGTGCCGCGATGCGGGCAAGCAGGCTTCGCTGCCGGTGCTCGTGCATGTGCGGCGCAAGGGGCTGGCGGCGGGGGTGGATGCGAAGCCGTGAGAATGACTTGAGAAAGTGTTTGCCGAGTGCCTGCGACGTTGCTTTGCTCCGCGCCCTCTTAAAACCAATCTCTTCATTTTCTAATCAGCAAACACACGCATGGGATCCATCAAGAAGCGCCGCAAGTCCAAAATCAACCGGCACAAACGCAAAAAGCGGATGAAGCTCAACCGCCACAAGAAGCGTTTGCGGTACAAGAGCTAGGCGCTAGGATCGCGTCATGAGCTGGAGCCGGATTTCCACAAGTCGCCGATGGCGGTGGGGGATTTCCGGGCTGCTGGCGGTGCTGATCGCCACGGCGACCGGGGTGGCTTTCGCTGCTCCGAAGTCGGGCAGGAGGTCGTCGCCCACTCCCGTGCCAGCGGCGAAGTCTCCGGCGGGACAGCGCCCGCCTGCATCGGATGATCTGTATGAAGGCCCGGCATCCGCCGCGGCTGCGAAAAATGCTGCGCCGAAGCCGGGCGCGGAGAATCATCTCGTCGCCCCGCTTTCGCCCGGGCCAAAGTATGCCGACGCGTGGCCTTCCGAGAGGCGGAAGGCGGAAACCGATCTGCAACTGACGCGTGAGGCGGAGAACCGGGCGCTCGCGATCGCGGCGTTTGCCGAGGGGCAGGCGGCGGATGAGAAGGGAGACCCGGACAAGGCGATCGAGGCGTGGAAGCGCGCGACGGATCTCGATCCGGCAAATGCAGGTCTGGCGGTGAAGGTCGCGACGGAACTCGCAAAACGAAACGAGCCGGCGGAGGCGATCCGTGTGCTGAAGGATTCCATCGCTGCCGCGCCGAAGGAGCCTGCGACCTGCATCTACCTCGCGCAGGTGTACGCGAAGCACTTGAACAAGCCCGAGCTGGCGATGCAGATGGCGCAAAAGGCGATGACGATCGCCCCGGACAATTTCGACACGTGGGCCTCGGTTTACGAGCTGCACCTGCAGCTCGGTGAAAAGGAAAAGGCGGCGGAACTGATCGCAAAGGCGCTGAAGAACACTTCGAGGGATCCGGATTTCTGGCTCGGCTTCGGCGGCTACCTGCGGAAGGTCTTCCTCAAGGATGACGGCGTTCCGACGCCGGAGGAGCTGCGGCAGATGGAGGCGGTCTTCAGCAAGGCGGTGGAGCTAAAGCCGAACGACGCCTCGGTGCTCGCGCAGGCCGGCGACTTTGCCACGCTCGCGCACAAGGGCAGGGAGGCGCTCGATTTCTATGAGCGCGCGGTGAAGCTGAACCAGGCGCCGCGCGACGAGGCGACGAAAAATCTCCGGGAAAAATTCATCCGCTCGCTGGCAGCGAACAACCGCGGTGCCGAGGCGATCCCGCTGCTCGAGCAATTCGCGCGCGACCCGAGCCAGACGCAGCGGCAGGATCTGTTCGAGCTGCTCGGCGAGCTGTATGAGCAGGGCGGGCAGGTGGACAAGGCGATCGATCTCTACAGGCGTTCGCTGGTGCTCGATGCGGGCGAGCCGCGGAACCACATCCGGCTTTTCAACATCCAGCTCCGCGCGAAGAGGCAGGCGGATGCGGTGGACACGATGGAAAAGGCGCGGCAGAAATTTCAGGATCGGCCCGGTGTGACGTTTGGCCTCGCGCTCGCGCTCAGCGCGGCGAAACGGCACGCGGATGCGATGAGGATGTTTGAAAATGTCGTGCGTGAATCGAAGGGCACAAGCGAGGAACTGCTCGACTCCGAGTTCTATTTCCAATGGGGGGCAGCCGCGGAGCAGGCTGGGAATATGGACAGGGCTGCCGAACTTCTGCGCAAGAGCATCGCGATGAATCCCGAGGCGCCCGAGGCATACAATCACCTCGGCTACAGTTGGGCGGACCGCGGGCAGAACCTCGAGGAGGCCGGGCAGCTCATCCGCAAGGCGCTGGAACTCAGCCCGGACAATGGCGCGTATCTCGACTCGCTCGGCTGGTATTATTTCAAGGTGGGAAAACCCGAGGAGGCGAAGAAGGAACTGCTGTCGGCCGTCAAACAGATGGAGAAGGAGGATGCCGTCGTCTTCGATCACCTCGCCGACGTCTGCGAGCAGCTCGGCGAACACGCCAACGCGATCCAATACTGGGAGAGTGCGCTGAAGCTGAAGCCCGACGAGGCGGAGAAAATTTCGCGGAAACTCGACGCGGCGAAGAAGCGGCAGGCATCGGGCGGGAAGTGATCGGGTAAACGCGGATGCAGACGCGTTTCGCGACCTGCGCTAACGCACCACGCACCACGCGCAACGGTCGCGGTTTCGCCGTCAGCGTGCCTTTCTCTCGTGGCGGGGATGGCGGGGATCTGCGGATTGAGGGGGGACATGGTTTGCTGAAACCCGATGGGAGTTTGCTGCCCTCTGTGGGAGCGCAGGTGGCGGCGGCTTCTGCCGGGCCGCGTGCGGTGGTGAAACGGATCGGAGTGGATTTTTTTGCAGTGCGTTTTCCTTTTCGCTGGCACCTGCGCGGGGTTGCCGGCATGTTGCCGCCCGGTGCGGCGTTTTCACTCTGAGGCGCCCGCCACATCAACACGCAATCATCGGAATTTTCATGAGCGAATCAACGAACAAGGTCAGCAACGTCCCTGCCGACGTGCAAATTCACGGCTCCATCA
>JBDSAR010000553.1:0-1632 GCA_039922035.1 Chthoniobacteraceae bacterium | reverse complement strand
ACAAGCCGCGCCGCATCCGCCATCCCGCACGGCGCATGGATATTCTCACACTCGATCTCCCCGGCATCCGCAAAGTCGCCAGCGGCAAAGTGCGCGAGATTTTCGATCTCGGCGAACACCTGCTCTTCGTCGCGACGGATCGCATCTCGGCATTCGACTGCATCCTGCCAAACGCCATTCCGCGAAAGGGCGAGGTGCTCACGCAGCTCTCCGATTTCTGGTTTGGAAAAATGAAGTTCGTCGAGAATCACCTCGTCGCCGTGGACTTCGCCGATTTTCCCGCCGTGCTGAAGCCCTTTGAGCAGCAACTCCGCGGACGCTCGATGATCGTGCGCAAGGCGAAGCCGCTCCCCGTCGAATGCGTCGTGCGCGGCTACCTCATCGGCTCCGGCTGGAAGGACTACCAGCGCACCGGCGCCGTGTGCGGCATCGCGCTGCCCGCCGGGTTGCAGCAGGCGGAAAAATTGCCGCAGACGATCTTCACCCCTGCGACGAAAGCCGCGACCGGCCACGATGAAAACATCGCTTGGGACGAGTGCGTGCGACTCTGCGGCGAGAGCGTCTCCACGCAGGCGCGCGACCTCGCCATCCGAATCTACGAGGAAGGCCGCGCACACGCTGCGGAGCGCGGGATCATTTTGGCCGACACCAAATTCGAGTTTGGCCTGCTCGATGACCGCGTGATCCTGATCGACGAAGTGATGACCCCCGACAGTTCGCGCTACTGGCCCGCCGCCGACTACCGCGTGGGCATTTCGCCGCCGAGCTTCGACAAGCAATTCGTCCGCGACTACCTCGAAACGCTCGCCTGGGACAAGACCCCGCCCGCCCCGCCGCTGCCGCCCGAGGTGATCGCGAAGACCGCGGCGAAATACTGCGAGGCATACGAGCGGCTGACGGGGCGCGCGCTGTAGCGCAATTTCCAACCACCGCACGATGGTGGCTCGATCAGTTTTTGAAACACAGAGACGCGGAGACGCAGAGGAAGGGCGTTTCGGTGCGAGCGTTTTCGGTTCTCGTCAGCGTTGAGCGGTTTGCCCCTGCAGTTTCGTTTTCTCTGCGCCTCCGCGTCTCTGCGTTTCAATAAAATCACCGCTCCACGACTGGCTTGCCACTGCCGCCGTGTCGCGCCACCTTGCGCGCCCTTTTTTCCGCAAAAGCAAAACGCCATGTCCGAGATTTCAAAAACCTACGAGCCGCCAGCCATTGAGGCAAAATGGTATGCATTCTGGGAGCAGAACGGCTGCTTCGCCGCTGATCCAAAGTCCGCGAAGCCTGCGTATTCCATCGTCATCCCGCCGCCGAATGTCACCGGCTCGCTCACGCTCGGGCATGTGCTGAACAACACGATCCAGGACATCCTCGCACGCCGCGCGCGCATGACGGGGCACGAGGTGCTGTGGCTGCCGGGCACCGATCACGCGGGCATCGCCACGCAAAACGTCGTGGAGAAAATGCTGCGGAAGGAAGGCGCAATGAAGCACCGCGACGACCTCGGCCGCGACGCGCTCGTCGGCAAAATCTGGGAGTGGAAGGAAAAATACGGCGGCATCATTTTGAAGCAGCTCCGCGCGCTCGGCGCTTCGTGCGACTGGTCGCGCACGCGGTTCACGATGGACGAGGACTACTCGC
>JBDSAR010000552.1:0-9879 GCA_039922035.1 Chthoniobacteraceae bacterium | reverse complement strand
CGCGTGAACATCCGCGCTCTTTCGCAGAAAATGCGCCATGTGCCAGCGCGGAATCTTTCCCGCAGCCGGCGACGGAAGCAGCGGGCACTTCCAACTAGACCAGCGCCGGCTCCGCGCTCGCGTATTTCGCCATCCACTCGCGATGCACGCGCGGCGAAATCTCGCTCGGCTTGATCTCGCTGCGCCCGCCCCAAAAGACATTCGTGTAGTCCACCGGGATGCCGATGCTCGCGAGGTGCGCGTCAATCGCCGCCTTGTGCGCGAAGACGCGATCCTTCTCCGTGCCGTGGCAGACGGCCATGATGTTCACGTTGTTGAAATCCGGCCCGCCCTCGCGCCAGTAGCAGTGCGTAAGAATCGGATGCCGCCCCACTTCGCCGCCCGCCTCCACCTCGCGCCCGGCGGGCACGCGCCAGTGGAAGAGCGCGTTGAATTTCGTCACGCGCTGTCCCGTCGCGCTCGGCTTCACGTGTTCGAGGAAAGTCGAGAATCGTCCGATGACTTGGCGTTGGTTCAGGTCTTCCGCCACGCGGCAGAACGTCTCCAAATCCACCCCCGCCTCCGCCGCGCGCGTCGCCCAGAGGCCGATGCGGATTTCGTCGAGCGTGAGTTCGCGTTTCAGCGCGAGAAGGATTTCCCATTCGAGATCCGTCAGCTTCACGATGCCGACGCGGATCATCTTCGCGAGTTCTTCCGACTTATCGCCCGGCTCGATCACCTTCCGCCGCACATGGCCGACACCGAGCGCGAAGATCCCCTTCGCCGGCATGAGCTTGAATTTCGTGCATCCCGTGTGGCGCATGAGCACACGCGCATGCTCCTCCATGTTCGTGCCCGTCGGCGTTTTCAAAGTCGTCCACAGGCGATACATGCTGCCCGTCGTCTGGTTGTCCGTGCTGCGCACGACGACGTGGCCGCTGAACGGATCGTTTTGAAACATCCAGTCAAACGCATCGTTCAGCTTCTCCTCCGGCACCTGCCATGCGACGAGCGCGCCCTCCGCAAGATTGCTCGCCACGAGCGTCTGCCGCACGCGGCGGATCGTCCCGGCGGCGAGCATCGTCCTGATGCGATCCAAAACGGTCTCCAGCGGCAGCCCGCATTTCTCCGCGATGGCGACGAACGGCTCACGCACGAAGCCGGCGATCTTGTCCTCCGACACGGCGAGGATTTGCGAATTGACGGGGTCTGTATGTTCGATGCTGGACATGTGGCGTGAGTTCTAAACCACCTCCCCGCACCGCGCCACTTAGGAATTGCGCCACACTGCCCCGGGATTGGCGGACCAGTGCGAAAACATTCGCAACGCGGTTCCGCCAATCACCGGGATGAAATGCCCAGCGACGCACGAGGCAATGCGGAGGCCTCGCAGTCAGAAAACGGCGTCCGCTATTTCGCCGCGCCTTTCAGCGATTTCATGAAGGCGCCGATGGCCGCGTTGTCTTCCTTCGAGAGCGTCTCGGGGTCCGCCACGACGACGTTGCCGAGGACCGAGTGGCCTTCACCGCCCTTGAAAAGGATCATGATGCAGATGGCCGGCTTGCCCTCGATTTTCCCAGAATACGTCGCGGTGTAGCCCGTGAGGCCGTCTTCGCTGTGCTCCTTCGGCTTGTCCACTTCCTTCGCGCCCTCGCCCAATGCCTTCACCATTTCCGGCAGCATCTTCTCAAAAATCTCCATGCTCGCATCAATCGGGATCGGCGCGAAATTGATCGAGACGCGCTCATCCGGCGAATTGATCGAGATGCTGCCATCCTTCGCATCCTTCTCGGTCTTCCAATCGTCCGGCGCGACGTAGGTCAGGACGGAATCTTTTGCCGGGAAGGACTTCTCACCCGCCGAGGCAAACGGGAGAAAGGTGAAGGCGAGGAATCCGGTGAAGAGGCTGAGTGATTTTTTCATGAGGACGCGATCCAGTGCATTCGCCATGCCCCTGCCCGGAATATCGCCGCCTCGGGAAATATAGCTGCGCCGCTCAGCAATAGTGCGCACCCGTCGCCTCGACGTACACGGCGTAGAGCGACTGGCTGGCGGCCATGAAGAGGCGGTTCCGGCGCGGGCCGCCGAAGCAGAGGTTCGCGCAAATCTCTGGCAGCAGGATGAGGCCGATGCGCTGACCCTCGGGTGAGAAAATATGCACGCCGTCGTAGCCCGGCCCGACCCAGCCTGCGCCGACCCACACATTGCCCTCGGTGTCGCAGCGGATGCCGTCGGCCATGCCGGCGACAATCTCACCTTTGAGTTTCATTTTCATCGAGATGTATTCGCGTCCGCCGCTGAGCTTGCGCCCGTCGGCCACGTCCCACACTTGGATGTTTTTCGGCGCTTGCGGATAATGCGAGGAGCCGGTGTCGGCGATGTAGAGCTTCTTGTAGTCGGGCGAAAAGCAGAGGCCGTTCGGCTTGAAGATTTCGTCCGTCACTTTCTCGATCTGTGCGGTCGAGGGGTCGATTCGATACACGGCTTCCTTCTGCTCGAGCGGCTGCTTTTTCCCCTCGTATTCAAAGAGCGCACCGTAGCCGGGGTCGGTGAACCAGATGCCGCCGTCGGGATGCACGACGATGTCGTTTGGCGCGTTGAAGGGCTTGCCGTTGAATTTCTCCGCGAGGACGGTGACGGTGCCGCTTGCCTCGTAGCGCACGACGCGCCGCGTCTCGTGCTCGCACGAAAGCTGGCGCCCCTGCATGTCGAAGGTGTTGCCATTCGAAAACTGCGCAGGCTTGCGCAGCGTGCTCACGTGGCCGTCGTCGGGCAGGAAGCGCATCTGCGAATTGTTTGGGATGTCACTCCACATGAGATACTGCCCCGCCCCGCTCCATGCCGGTCCCTCGGCCCAGCGCATCCCGGTGTGCAGTCGCTCGATGGAAGCGTTGCCGATCTTGATTTTCTTGAACGCATCCTCCAGCGCGATCACGTCCGGTTCCGGGTAGCGCATTGGCGCGGCGTTTTTTCCAAAGTCGCGCGCCAGGATCGGCGCGGCGGCGAGGGTTCCGAGCATCGTGAGGAAGGAACGGCGGGAGGTGTGCATGCCACGGTTGTGTCTCGCGCGGGCGGGATGTCAAACTGCGGCTGTCTCACTTTCCGCGCAGCAGCCCGAGCAGCGCGAGCAGGACGACACATGGCAGCGCGAAGAGATAACGCCAGCGACCGAGGCTCAGATTCCAGGCAAATGTGCGCCGGTAGATCATCAGCGACTCGCGTGGCAGCCCGCGCTTTGCGCACGCTACGCTGAGCGGACGCGTGTGCGTCGTGAGGATGCGCAGTCGGTCACCGCGCCGCGCATCGCCCCCAGGGTAGCCGCCGCGTGCCTCGCACTCGATCATCGCCATGATGCCGTTCGTGCTTTTCTCCAGCGACGAAACCGCACTCGCGGGATGCCTGCGGTACGCGAAGACGAACGGCTGCGCGATGTGCACAAAGCCTCGCTCCATGCCGAGCCGCAGCCACAGATCGCAGTCTTCGGCGTTAAAAGCGTGAGGCGTGAAACCGCCCGCCGCCTTCAGCACCTCCGTGCGAATCGCGGTGCCGCTCGGCCAAAGCGTGACACGCGGCGAAGCGAGGTAGTCGGGGGCGGGTTGAGGGTTGAGAGTGGAGAGTGGAGAGGCCGCAGGAGTCGGCGGCCCCTGCCCGGTGTCGAACTCGACGTGCGCGCCCTCGATCATCGCGGGCTGCGCGTGCTTCTCGATCACTTCACGGTAAAGCGCGATCGTCCACGGGAACCACAGATCGTCGCTGTCGAGAAACGCGATGTAGTCGCCCGTCGCCGCGCCGATGCCGAGATTGCGCGCGGCGGCGGGGCCGGCGTTGCTCTGCGTGAGCACCTTCACGCGGGGCTCATACTTTTTCAAAACGCTGAGCGTGTCATCCGTCGATCCGTCGTCGGCGACGACGATCTCGAAGGGCGGCTCCGTCTGCGCGAAGACGGACTCCAGCGCCTCGACGAGCCACGCAGAGCGGTTGTAGCTCGGGATGATGACGGAGAAGCGGATCACGGCCAGAGTCCCGTCGAGTGCATGAGTCGCTTCAGCGCGCGACGCGAAAACGGCTCGCGATACTGCGCGCGCACTTTTTCCTCCACGATGTATTGGCTGTCGCCCTCGTCGCGGTGGACATCGGAGCGCGGCACGAGCATCGAGCGCCAGTCCTCCTCCTTTGCGTGGTCCCAGCCCTCGAAGCCGCGCGCACGGTTTGCGCGCCGCACATCGAGCCGCATCTGGATCTGTTGCGGGCTGCGGTAGCAATAGTGGCGGAAGTGCATCGCGTGCGGATGAATCACGCCCATGTGCTCCGGCCACGCCGCGTTCAGATCCCAGTGCAGCCGTTCGCGGTAGCGGAAAAATCGCGGCTCGGCGCAGGCTGCGGCATAGGATCGCAACCGTTCGCGATCCTTCGGGAAGTCGCCGGTGAACTCCCCTTCCGCCACGTCCTCGTGCGTGAGGTAATACTGGAGGTTCACCGACCACACGACATGATCGCAGCCCGGTACCGCGGCGAGAAATTCGCGCGGCTTCTCCACGTAGAATTCGTCCGCATTGAGCTGGCACCACCAGTCGCCCTCCTGCGAATCTGCACGCCTGTCGGCGAAGACTTCCGCGCGCAGTCCTTCGCGGAAAACGGCGTCGTCGCTGCGCCACGGGATGATGCGTTCGTTCGCGATCGCCCGCACTCGCTCCCAAGTCCCGTCCGTGCTCGCACCGTCGTACACGTAAATGCGATCGGCCCACTGCGCAGCCTCGCGCAGGCAGGGTTCGATCACGTCGGCCTCGTTGCGGGTCAGGCAGATGGCGTGGATTTTCATCGCGGACGCTCTGCTAAAGCGATCACCACGCCGCGAACCAATCAAATTTCCCATCGCAGCCGGATTTACCCGGACTGTGATTTGGATGAAACGCAGAGACGCAGCGACGCGCAAAGGAAGGCAATTGGTGGAATTTCGTTTGGCCGCCGCAAGCACTGCCTTGACCGTTTTCTCCGCGTCTCTGCGTCTCTGCGTTGCAAAAAATCCCCCCACGAATCCGAGTCACGGTCAAATTTCCCGCGCCCATGCCGATTGATGAGGTGCCCGCGCTTGCGCGGCTTCACGCAAATCGCCAGACACCGCCCATGAAATTCCTCTCCGCCCTCCTGCTCCCCGTCGCCTTCGCCATCACGGCTTTCGCTGAAGTCGTCCGCCCCGTACCGCCTCCGGGTATCGAGATTCCCGCCGCGGATCGCGCGGAGATCGAGGCGGGCGTGAAAAAGCTCGGCGAGGAAATCGCGAAGCTGCGCGAACTCGGGAAGACGAATCCGCTCATCGAGAAGGAACTGCCGAATGTGGAAATCTTCCACAAGTCCGCCGACTGGGCCGTGCGCTACGGCGAGATTTTCGACGCGAAGCAAATCGCCACCGCGAAGGATCACATCCTCCAGGGCCTCGACCGCGCCGCCGCGCTCACGAAAGGGCAGACCCCTTGGAACACCGCGACCGGCCTCATCGCACGCGGCTACCGCTCGAAGATTGACGGCTCCGTGCAGCCCTATGGCGTGCTCGTGCCGGAATCGTGGGGTCAGCCCGCCGAGAAACGCGCGTCTTTCCCGCTCCACTTCTGGTGCCATGGTCGCGGCGAGAAGAACACCGAACTGCCTTTCATCAACGGCGTGCAGAACAGCAAGGGCGAGTTCACGCCCGAGGGTGCGATCGTCTGCTACCTCTTCGGCCGGTACTGCTGCGCGAACAAATTCGCCGGCGAGAGCGATCTCTTCGAGGCGAAGGCCGACATCGCCACGCACTACCCGATTGACGAGCAGCGCGTCGTCGTGCGCGGCTTCTCGATGGGCGGTGCGGCTGCGTGGCAATTCGCCTTTCACTTCCCCGGCTCGTGGGCCGCCGCCGCGCCAGGCGCGGGCTTCGCGGAGACGGAGGAATTCTTCGGCCGCACGCTCTACGCCGAGGGCGCCACGCCGCCGCCGTGGTGGGAACGCCAGCTCTGGCGCTGGTACGACGTGACCATCTGCGCGCGCAATGTCGCCGGCCTTTCGCTCGTCGCCTACTCCGGCGAACTCGACGGCCAGAAACAGTCCGCCGACATCATGCTCCGCTACGCCGCGCAGGAGAAACACAGCTTCACGCACATCATCGGCCCCGGCGTGCCGCACAAATATCACCCCGACGCGAAGCCGGTCATTGAGAAGTTCATCGATGTCGCGCTCACCAAGGGCCTCGACCCCGTGCCGAAATCCGTGAGCTACACCACTTACTCGCTCATCTACCCGAACCGCGCGTGGGTTCACATTCGCGGCATGGAAAAATCGTGGGAGCGCGCGGATGTGGACGCCGCGATTGAAAAGGACACGATCACGGTGAAGACGAAGAACGTCTCTGCGCTGATGCTAACGCCGGGCAAGGCTGCGTTTCCGCCAAACGAACTGCCGAAGAAAGTCATCATTGATGGCACCACGCTGGACACCGTTACCGTCACCAAGGGCGTTCCGGTTTCAAATTATGAAGGCTGCTTCTATCTCCGAAAGGAAGGGAACAAGTGGGCCAGAACTTCCTCGGTCGAATTGCCCAGCACCAGCATCACCAAGCGCCCCGGTGTCTGCGGCACGGTCGATCACGCCTTCATGTCGAAGTTCCTCTTCGTCCGCCCCACCGGCAAGCCGCTCAACGACGCCCTCGGCAAATGGACGAAGTCCGAGATGGAACACGCGCTCAAGTCCTGGCGTGCCGTCTTCCGCGGCGACGCCCCGATCAAGGACGACACTGCCGTCACCGACGTGGACATCAACAATAGCAACCTCATCCTTTGGGGCGACATCTCGTCGAACGCCGTGATCAAGAGAATCGCCGAGGAGCCGATTCCCACGAATACGCCCGATCGCGAGACAGCCACGCCGCAATCCGCCGGGAAAAAGACTGCCGCGCTGGTCCCGATCCTCTGGGGAAAGAACGAACTCAACTTTAAGACCTACCGCCTCGACCCCGCTCGCTACGCGCCCATTTTGATCTACCCGAACCCGCTAAACCCACGGCGCTACGTCGTCCTCAACAGCGGCCACACCTTCCGCGAATTCGCGCTGCTGAACAACAGCGACCAGACCCCGAAGCTGCCCGACTGGGCCATCGTGGACATCAGCGTCCCCGCCGACGCCAAATGGCCCGGCCTCATCTTCGACGCCGGATTCTTCGACGAGCACTGGAAGTAGCAAAGAGCGCCGCGCGTCCCGCCGCCCACACCCGCTCCACACGCAGCCTCACTTCCTTCCCCACGACGCGACGCAGGGGTTTGCGACGAAGAAAATCGTGGCTCTGCGCGCATCATTTTCGTGGCCGGCGGGGACGCGCGGCGCTCCACACGCACGCCTACTTCCCGCCCAAGTCCAGCACCACGCGGAAGCCGATGTCGCGCTGGCGCTTTTCCGGCGGCTCGTCCATCCGGTAGGATGAAAACAGGCTTCCGGAAGTCCCGGCCGTGTTCACCCAGGACGCGCCGCGGCCGACACGTTTGGTGGCGCCCGGTTCCATGAGATCCTCGCACCACTCCCACAGGTTGCCGCCAAGATCGTGGATGCCGTACTGGTTCGGCGGGAAGCTGCCGACCGGCGCGGTCGTGGCGAAGCCGTCGGTGTAACCCTCGATCCATCGGTCCTTCGGGAACTGCTGGTGGTACGTCGTATCCGCATAGTTCCCTACCCTCGGCTTCGGCGGCGGGAATTCCGTACCCCACGGGTAATCCTTTTCGTTCTTCTTGTGCCGTTCCCTCGGCGTCGCGCCCACCTCGTTCGCCAGCCCCACGGCGCGGCTCCATTCGCCGTCCTTCGGCAGACGGTAGCTCATGCCTGCCGGCAGGCGCCCTTCCGTGCGCTCCTTTTCTGTGAGCCATTTGCAAAATGCCGTCGCATCGCCCCAACTCACGCCGCACACGGGGTATTCCCGCCCAATGCTCACCGGTGTGCCGTCCTTCGCTGCCATCGTTTTCCACGTGCCGTCCGCCGGGCTCTCCTTCGCATACGCCGCGTAGTCCTGCACCCGGGTCTCCCATCGGCAAAAGAGCACCTGCGTCCCCGGCACCGGCACGAACTCCTGCCCGAGCGTATTGACAAATGGCGCGTCCTTGCTCGCTGAGCGCGGCTGCACGACAGCGGGCACGCCCCCGTCGGCACCCTCATTGTTCCCGCCGTCGCGCGCGGGATCGGCGGAGGCAACCCCGACGGTGCCGCCATTTTTCCAAAACTGCCATTGCACAAGCGCAGCCACGGCACAGATCGCCGCCACTGCCACGATGCTGATGAGCAGCCGCTTTTTCCGCGGGACGACGGCAACGCCGCTCGCAGGCGTGCGCCTCCCGACGCTGCGGATGATCGGCGCAAGCGCGATGCTCATGTCCCTGGCACTCGCGTAGCGCGCTTCGGGCTTCGGCTGCAGCGCACAGTCCACGATGCGATCGAGGCGCTTGTCGAGGCCGGGCACGATGCGCGAAGGCGGATCGTATTTTCCGCGCGGGAGCTTCCCCGTGAGCATCTGGTAGAGCATCACGCCGACGGCATAGATGTCCGCCCGGTGATCGACATTTGCCGCGCCCGTCATCGCCTCCGGCGCCATGAAGTCCGGCGTGCCGATGGCCACATTGCTCATCGTGAGGATCGTGGTCCCGGTTGCCGTGGATTTCGCGAGGCCGAAGTCGGCCACCTTCACATCGCCATCCGCCTCGATCATGATGTTCGAGGGCTTGATGTCGCGGTGGATGACCCCGTGCGAATGCGCGTAGCCGAGCGCATTGCACACGTGCTCGGTGATGCGCAGGGCCTCTGCCGGCTCGATGCGCCCGCGCTCCGCCACGAGCTTCTGCACATCCGTCCCCTCGATGCACTCCATGATGAAATAGAGCAGCCCGCCCTCAGTCGTCCCCGCATCGTACACGGCCACGATGCCGGGGTGCTTGAGGTGCGCCATCGCCTTCGCCTCGCGCTTGAAACGCTCCGTAAAATCCGAAATCCCGTCATTGAATCCCGGCGGCAAAATCTTGATGGCGACGCTGCGGTCCAGGCTCTTCTGCCAGCCCTTGTACACCGCCCCCATCCCGCCGCGTCCGAGGATGCCGCGGATTTCATACTGCGGAAAATCACGCTGGAATTCCTCCGGCGACGGCGGCTGCCATTCACCAGAGTGCGGTAGGCTCCTCGCCGCATTCAGAAGGCCGCCGACCTGCGCATCCGTGACCACCGGCTCCGGCACCGGCTCTCCCATGCCGAAAGGGATGGCGGGCTTCGTCGGGATTTGGCTCTGGTCGTCGGATTCCAAGGTATTGGGCGTTCAGTGGATTCTTGGGCGAAATTGCGGACTCACTCCGCGAAAGGCAAGCCACGAGCCGCGGCGGCACTACTTCTGCCGGCCCATCAGCTCCGCCAGATGCGCGATCTGATCGGCCTCCGCGCTGCTGCCCTCCTTGCGCAGCTCGCGCGCCTTGGCCTCCAGCTTCGCCTGCACATTGCGCCGCGCGCTGTCCGTGCCTGCGGCGAGACGCTCACGCGCGCTGGCGGAAAGATGCCCAAGCTCCGCCTGCACCGACTGCCATGCGATCTGCGCCTTCGGCGACTCAAGCGTGCGGTCGGCGAGCGCGGTCCATTCGTGCGGGAGCAGTTCGGCGCGGTGCCGCCACGTGTCGCGGAGAAACCAAAACGCGCCTGCAATCAGCACAATCACCAGCACGAGCGAGAGCACCTTCAGCAGCCCGCGCAGCAGCAGCGAGAGCACGAAAAGCGCGACTGCGGCGGCACCGCACGCGAGCACCTTGTCCGACACCCAATGCCGCCAGCCCTCCGCGTGCGGAGCTGCCGCCGCCGCGACGCTGCACGCGGATACCACGCAGTGCACGGATACGGCGGCAAAGCGCGCGCCCG
>JBDSAR010000551.1:0-3158 GCA_039922035.1 Chthoniobacteraceae bacterium | reverse complement strand
CCGGTGTCGAAATGGTCATGCCCGGCGACAACGTGAGCATCGAAGTCGAACTCATCTGCCCCGTGGCGATGGAAAAGACGATGCGCTTCGCCATCCGCGAGGGTGGCAAGACCGTCGGCGCAGGCCGCGTCACCGACATCGTCGTTTAATAAACCATTTGCCGATTCATGCGCGGGGTGGAGTATTCCTCCACCTCGCGCTTTCGGCTAGAGATACGGGAGTAACTCAACTGGTAGAGTAGCGGTCTCCAAAACCGCCTGTTGGGGGTTCGAGTCCCTCCTCCCGTGCCACCTGACAGTCCAAAAAGCCCATGTTCGCAAAATCCACCAATTTCATCCGCGAGGTTAAGACCGAGCTCCAAAAGGCGACGTGGCCTTGGGATCCGAAGGAAAAAGCCTTCGGTGCCAAGTACAAGGAACTCATTGATTCGACCATCGTGGTGATCATCGCGATGCTCCTGCTCGCCGCGTTCGTCACGATTTTCGATTTCGCGCTCATGCAGGTTAGCCGCCTCCTTTTCTAATTTTATCTCCATGACCGAAGAGCAAAAACGAAAGCAGTGGTATGTGGTGCATGTTCTTTCCGGACAGGAAAAGAAGGTGCATGACAACCTCGTGAAGCGCGTCAAAACCGAGGAAATGGCCGACTACGTCTTCGAGGTGCTGCTGCCCACCGAGCGCGTCTCCGAAGTGAGGCGCGGCAAGAAGACCGAGACCACGCGCAAATTTTTCCCCGGCTACATCGTCATGAACATGTGGCTGATTGATGAGAACAAGCAACTTGTGGACAAGACGTGGTATTTCATCAAGGACACCACCGGCGTGCTCGGCTTTGCCGGCACGAAGGATCGCCCGATCCCGATGATGCAAAAGGAAGTGGACGCCATGCTCGCGCAGGTTCGCGCGAGCGAGGAGAAGGCGCGCCCGAAGGTCGAGTTCACGGTCGGCGAAATCGTGAAGGTCGCCGACGGTCCGTTCCAAAACCAGACCGGCGTCGTCGAGGAAATTGACCCCGAGCGCGGCAAGCTTCGCGTCAGTGTCAGCATCTTCGGACGCGAGACGCCCGTGGACCTCGAATACTGGCAGGTCGAACGCAACGCATAATTTTCTCTTACGCACTGAACACACCATCCGGGCGCTGAAGCCTCCTCTCTTCGCCCACCAAAACAAACACTCACCATGGCAAAAGAAATCGTCGGTTCCATCAAACTTCAAATTCCCGCCGGACAGGCCAACCCCGCGCCGCCCGTCGGTCCCGCGCTCGGTCAGCAAGGCGTGAACATCATGGCCTTCTGCAAGGAGTTCAACGCACGCACGGCAAAGCAGTCGGGCGACATCCTTCCCGTCGTCATCACCGTCTATAAGGACAAGAGCTTCACCTTCATCACCAAGCAGCCTCCGGCCAGCTCGATGATCAAAAAGGCGCTCAACATCGCGAGCGGCTCGAAGGAGCCGAACAAGGTGAAAGTCGGCAAGCTCACAAAGAAGCAGGTCGAGGAAATCGCCAAGCGCAAGATGCCCGACCTGAACGCCCGCAACATGCCGGCTGCGATGAAGATCATCGCCGGCACCGCGCGTCAGATGGGCGTGGACGTCGAGGCTTAGTCGCCACGACACACATTTGAGAAGGGGCGGGCGAAAGTCCGCCCCTTTTCGTTTTCAGATGGGACGCCGCTTGTCGGACGTTCCGGCGCGATTCAACATCACCAGCATGCGTGCCGCGTTGCTTTTCCCATTACTGATTCTGCTGGCAGGCGAGGGTATTTGTGCCGAAGACGCGAGGCCGCGTCCGCTGATGAAGGACTTCATCGGGCTCAACGTCCACACCGTGAAATTCAAGCCGGAACTGTACGCGCCGGTCACGCGCGTGCTGCGGAACTATCATCCGATGAAGTGGGACGTTGGCGACGACACCTCTGCCGCGACCACATTTCCATTCGCGGCAAACCGAGTGAATTGGGGGCAGCTTTACGGAAGCTGGAAAGAGGCGGGCTACCGTACGCACGCGTCGGTGATGTTTGACGACATCGCACCCGGTGCATGGAAAAGCATCGAGCACGATGCGAACGCGTACGGTCGCGCGTTTGCAAAGGCATTCGGCCCATCCGCGAGGGAGCCGCTGCTCGAAGCTGTCGAAATCGGAAACGAACCCGGCAAATACGATGACGCGACATATCGCATACTTTTCGAGGCGATGGCGCGCGGACTCCGCTCTGGCGATCCGAAACTGCGCATCGCGACCTGTGCGGCGAATCTCGGTCCGAGCGGGCGCTACTCGAAGAGCGTGGATTGCGTCGGGGGACTCGAAGCGCTTTGGGATATCCTGAATATCCACTGCTATGCGGAGGTGGAGCCGTGGCCGACCTGGCGGCGCAGCTATCCCGAGGATCCTGCGACGAAATTCGCCGAGAACATCGGCCACGTCCTGAAATGGCGCGACGGCCATGCGCCAAAAAAGGAAGTGTGGGTGACGGAATTTGGCTACGACGCCTGCACCAAAGCGCCGCCGGCCACCGGTGATTTTACAAAGTGGCAGGGCAGCACGGAAGAGCAGCAGGCGATGTGGTCGGTCCGATCGTTTCTCCTGCTCGCACGTCTCGGCGTGGATCGCGCGCACCTCTATTTTTTCAACGACACCGATGAACCGCACGTTCACGGCAGTAGCGGGATCACGCGGAATTTTGAGCCAAAGTCGGCGTTTCACGCGCTCGCATGGCTGCAGAAATCCCTCGGCGAATATCGCTTTTCGCGCATCGAGCGCGAGGATGGTGATGAATGCCATGCGTATGAATTCACCCACGGTGCGGATTCTGCAAAGCGCGTGTGGGCTGTGTGGCGACCGAGCGGTGCGGCGCGTGTGGTGAGGCTTTTCAACGACCCGTTGCGAGTCGTGCGCGCGGAACGGATGCCGCTCGTCGCAGGCGATGCGGAGAAGGTGGACGTGCGCCAGGAGATCGAGGGCCACATGGCCGTCGAGGCATCCGAGCGCCCGGTGATTATCTGGCTCGAAAAGCCGTGAGCCGTGCGATTAGGGCGACTCGGGTTCGGCTGATGCCACCGCCGCCCTGGCGACTTTGGCCACGTAGCGCAGTGCGATGAGCGCCGCCAAGACGCCCACGCCGAGGAAGACGTATTCAAGCGGATGGTGCTGGCGGCCTT
>JBDSAR010000550.1:0-2955 GCA_039922035.1 Chthoniobacteraceae bacterium | reverse complement strand
CGCAGGCGAAGCCACAGGCCCGACGGTTTCCAGCGACGCGGCCCTGACGGATTTCCCGACTGTCTTCTGAGGGGCCGTGGCCGGTCCGCTCTCCACGACGACACCCTCCGGCCACTTCGCACCCGCGGCGATCCACCTTTTCACCTTCTCGATCTGCGCGGGAGTGAGGTGGGCGACGTTGCCCTTCGGCGGCATCACGTCGTCATCGTCCTCCGGCAGCATGATGCGGCGAAAGAGGTCGCTCTTTTCCGGGCTCCCGGGCTCGACTGATTTCGAATCCTCTCCGCCTTTGAAAAGCGCCTCGCGCGTGTCGAGGCGCAGTTTTCCCTTCTGCTTTTCAGGACCGTGACACTGAACGCACGCCTCCCGGAGGATCGGCTGGATGTCCCGCACAAAGTCCACGCTGTCGTCCGCGCAGACCGGGTGCGTACCGATTAGTGCGACGATCAGTAGAAGGGGATGTTTTCGGGTGAACGTCGTCATTGCCAGATACACCCGGTCAGAGGGCAGGCATTTGCCGCCGACTTTGATGTTCGCGAGAAATTGGGATTCACCACGCTTGTGGCCCAATCGCGTCGCCACGGGATGATTTGATGTGTCCGCTTTTCAACGATGACTCGAAGTCATGCGGCGGATTGTGAAAGAACCGAACGGCGTTTCAAAGTGTGCGACCCATTCGTGGCTCTAATCATGCACGCCATGAAGCCATTGTTCCTCACTCGCCGTTCCGTCGTGCATGCCACAGCTCTTGGCGGGACATGCTGCTCCCGGGCCGGTCTATGGGCTGCGATTGTGCGGTGCTGGCATGGCAATGTCTTCCTCCTCTGCACTCTCGCGGTTCTCCTTGGCGCGTCGATGCTCCACGCTGTGGAGGCGGCGATTTCGCTCTGGCCGCAGGGCGCACCCGGTGCGCTCGGCGAGACGGCCAAGGATACGCCCACGCTGACGCCGCACCTCGCGCCGAAGCCGAATGGCGCTGCGATCGTGCTCATTCCCGGTGGAAGCTACGGCGGCATCTTTGAAGGGCAGGGTGATCCGTTCGCAGGGTGGCTAAACGAGCAAGGAATCTCCGTCTTCGTCCTGCGCTATCGGCTCGGCAGCGCGGGGTATCGCTATCCGGCGCAGTTGCAGGATGCAGTGCAGGCGATGCGTCATGTGCGTTCGCGCGCGGCTCAGTGGAAGATTTCGCCGGACCGCATCGGCGTGATGGGCTTCTCGGCGGGCGGGCATCTCGTCTCGACGCTGCTCACGCATCCCGAGGACGGTGAGGTCGCCGGCGCGGGCGCAGGCGTGAGTGCGCGGCCGGATCTGGCGATCCTTTGCTACCCGGTCATCAGCATGATCACCAAGCCGCACGAGACCTCGCGGCGGAATCTCATCGGTGCGTCACCGGGCGATGATCTCGTCCGCAGAACGTCGAGCGAATTGCAAGTCCACGCCGGCTTGCCGCCGTGCTTCGTCTGGCACACCACCGAGGATAAAATGGTCCCGGTCGATCACAGTCTGCTTTTCGCGACCGCGCTGCACGGGCACGGCGTGCCACATGAGCTTCATCTCTACCAGAAAGGCGACCATGGCACGGGACTGATGGGCACCGATCATCCCTGGATGAGGGATCTGCTTTTCTGGCTCGCTGCGCAGGGATTCTGCAAATGAATCCGGCCGCTACAGGTCTGCTCCGTGTCGCTTCGATTCCCTCCAAATTCAAAAAAACGCGGACATGAAAACGTTTCCTCCCCACTTCTTGCGCCGGCTGCTCTTCGTGTTTTCGGCATCCGCGCTCGCTGCTCTCCCTTGCGCCCGGGCGGCGGATGTTCCGGTCGCCATCGGTTCGCGGTTGGAGTTGTTCGTGGACGATACTTTGATCGAGCGGCTGAGCGGTGGCGCGGAGCTGCGCCTGCACCATCCGGAGCCGAAGGAAATCGTCCTGACTCACGACGCGCCGTGGGAAGGCAGCGGGAGCGGCTATCACAGCGTCTTCAAGGACGGGGATCGCTACCGGATGTATTACAAGGCGTGGCAGCTCGACGTGTCGGCGGCCGGCGTGAAGACGAATGCGCACCCGCTTTTCACCTGCTACGCGGAGAGCGACGATGGCATCCATTGGCGCAAGCCGGAGTTGGGGCTGAATGAATTCAAGGGCTCGAAGGCGAACAACATCGTGATCGCGAGCGGGAAGTTCGGCGATGCGAACGCGGACGCGGGGCACCCCGCGATTTTCAAGGACGACAATCCTGCGGCGACACCGGACGCGCGCTACAAGGCGATGATCCGCTCGAACGGCCCGAAAGGACTGCTCGCCTTCAAGTCGCCGGACGGATTGCACTGGTCGCCGATGCAGGAGACGCCCGTGATCACGGATGGTGCTTTCGATTCGCAGAACCTCGCGTTTTGGGACGCGGAGCGCGGCGTGTATCGGGCCTACTGGCGCTACTTCACGGCAGGGGTGACGGACGAGAAGAACTGGAAGCCCTCGGGACATCGCGCGATCCGCACGGCGACGTCGAAGGATTTCCTGCATTGGGAAAATCAGGCCGATCTCGCCTACACCGACTCGCCGAGCGAGCAGCTCTACACGAATCAAGTGAAGCCCTACTACCGCGCGCCGCACCTGCTGATCGGCTTCCCCACGCGCTACACTGAGCGTGGATGGTCCGAGGCGATGCGCGCCTTGCCGGAAGGGGAACATCGCGAGTGGCGGGCGAAGGCGAACCAGCGCTACGGCACGGCGATCACGGAGGGCTTGTTCATGGCGGGTCGCGATGGAGTGAAATTCAAGCGCTGGAACGAGGCTTTTCTCCGTCCGGGCATCGAGCGCGACGGCACTTGGAACTACGGACAGCAATACATCGCGTGGCAGGTCGTCGAGACGAAGTCCGCAATCGAGGGCGCGCCAAACGAACTCTCGCTCTACGCCACCGAGAGCTATTGGACTGGCACGAGCAGCGCGCTGCG
>JBDSAR010000549.1:0-3030 GCA_039922035.1 Chthoniobacteraceae bacterium | reverse complement strand
TCGGCGATGACACGATCCTGCTGCCGACCGGAATGAGCACCGGCACGCGGGCCATCCGCGTCACGAAAGCCAACGGGCAACTCGCCGCGGAAGAATTGTGGACGTCACGCAATCTGAAGCCGGACTTCACGGACATCGTGACGCATCAAGGCTACGCCTATGGCATCGATGGCGGCATCTTCACGTGCATCGATCTCAAGACCGGCGACCGGAAGTGGAAAGGCGGGCGCTACGGCAAAGGCCAGGTGCTGTTGCTGGAAAACTCCGGCCTGCTTCTGATCGCCGCCGAGGACGGACGAGTCGTGCTTGTTCGGGCGGATGCGAGCGGGCATGCCGAAGTGGCGTCGTTCAAGGCGCTCGAAGGCAAAACGTGGAATCATCCGGTGCTCGTCGGTGACCGGCTTTACCTCCGGAATTCGCAGGAAGCTGCCTGCTATCAGTTGCCGATGGCAGGCGCGAAGACGTCGGGAAATTGACGGCGGAGCCCGCCACTTTTCACCAGCGCGCCAGACGATCCAATTCGCTGCTCACCTCGGCAAACGAAGGTCTCGAGCCAACATCCGTCGTGATGCAGCGCGCATGCAGCGATCGCAGTGCGTCCAAGGCGACCGCTTTTCCCGCGTCGTCCACGATGCGTGCGACCAATTCCTCCAGCAGGCAGCCAAACGCACGAACCTCGATCCGCTCCATCGCCGATGATGCGGCGGGAGGGTAAAACGTAGCGGCGCCAAAATCGCCGAGGAGGCAGGTGCCGTCCGGATTCCAGAGGACATTGTGCGCGTAAAGATCGCCGTGCATGATTCCTCGGGCGTGGAGTCGCTCCGCTGCGGAACTGACGCCAATCGCAAGCCGCAACACCGTGGTGAGATCGAAGCGCCTGTCGTCCGGGTAAAGATCGCGCGTGCAGGATTCGAAATCCGGCGGCGAGGCCAAGGGACCGAAGCCGGAATCGACGAGCGACATCACCAGTCCGCAAGCACCCTCGGGATGATTTTCGATCCGGCCCAGAAGCCCGATCAGATTTGGATGTGCTCCCGCCGCGGACCATGCCGCGAGTTCGCTCTCGGGAAATCCGTCGCTGGTGACGGCACCTTTGAAGACTTTGACTGCCACGGGAAGCGCGCCGCTGTCCGACACGGATCGGCAACGAGCCCGGTAAATCATTCCCGAAGCCCCCTCGCCGAGCGACTCATCGAGTTCGATGTCCGCCCAATCAATCGAAGTCATCCCGGTGCTTTCACGAGGCGCGCTGGAGCAAGGATTGCCCGAAGCCGCAAGCCATGACAGACGCGGGAGCGAGAGCAGCCACGCGGGCAGCGATTGGAAACGGTTTGCTGCGAGTCGGACGAGTTCGAGATTCGTGCAAGCCGCCATCTCATCCGGAAGGTCTTCCAAATGATTCCCCGCAAGCATCAGTTTCTGCAGTGCGCCGCATCGTCCGATGGACACCGGGAGCCGCCGGATCCGATTGTCCGTGAGGATCAGCCAGCGCAACGACGGAGGAAAAGCCGACTCAGGCACGGCTTCGATCCGGTTCGACTTGAAACCGATCATCCGAAGATTCTCGCACTCGCCAAGCACAGCGGGCAGTTCCGTAAATTCGTTGGCGGAACAAAACAGGATCCGCAGCCGCCGCAGCCGTCCGAGATCCTGCGGCAGTTCGGACAGCCGGTTGTTCGTCACATTCAGCACTTCCAGCGTGTCCGCCAGATCGAAGATCTCGCGCGGGAACGAAGTGAGCCCGCAGCTAAGATCGAGCCGCGTTGTGCCGGCCAGTCTGCCGGCGCGCAGTTGGGAAAGTGTGTCCATCAAGCGATGATGCTCGTCCCATTCACACGTCGCCCGCAAGGGCGCATCGATTCTGAACGGGGGCCGATGAAAGGGTGAAGGCACCCCAAGCAGCGTCCTCGGCCAACGGGCAGACAAGTTCCAAATCTGTCATGACAAGGTTTGCCGCCTGTCCTTGCCGTGGGTTTGCATTGACGAGTGCGGGGCGCGGCATGCCTATGTGAAACCCTCCTTCGCCCCGAACGACCTGCTGCCCGCACCGCTGGCCGACTGCGCCGGTTTTTCGGTGGCGTGACGTGTGGCGACGACTGCCACAGACTCTCGCCAACCCAAACCCACCACCTCCACTCCCATGAAAGCACATCTCCTCACGCTCCTCGTCTGCGCGCTGACGCTGCTCGCGGGCTGCGACAAGAAAGACACCGCGACCGAATCCGGCACGCAGCCGAAGGCGGCATCGAAAGGCACCATCGGCGTCTCGCTGCTCACACTGGACAATCCGTTTTTCAAAGTCATCGGCGACAGCATCGCCGCCGAGGGGAAGAAGCACGGCTACGAGGCGATCGTCGTGAGCGGAGACAAGGACGTCGCGAAGCAGAGCAATCAGATCAAGGATTTCATCGTGAAGAAAGTCAGCGCGATCGTGCTGAGCCCGTGCGATTCGAAATCAATCGTGCCGGTGATCCAGGAGGCGAATGCGGCGGGCATCCCGGTCTTCACCGTGGACATCCCGTGCAATGAGCCCGGAGTAAAAATCGCGACGCAGGTTGCGACCGATAATTTTGGCGGAGGCAAGGAAGCCGGTGCCGCGATGATCGAGGCGCTCGGTGAGGCGGGGGGAAAAGTCGCCGTGCTACACTTCAAACAGGCGGAGTCCTGCCAGCTTCGCGTGAAAGGTTTCCGCGAGGTGATTGATGTGCACAACGCCGGCGGCAAGGCGAAGATCGACATCGTCGCCGAACTCGAAAGCGGCGGCGCGAAAGACGTTGGCTACAAGGCGGCAGAGGACGCATTGCAGGCGCAGCCGGACTTGCGCGGCATCTTTGCGATCAACGATCCCGCGGCGCTTGGTGCGCGCGCGGCGCTCGAAAAGGCGGGCAAGACGCAGCAGGTTCTGATCATCGGCTTCGACGGACAGCCCGAGGGGAAGCAGGCGATCAAGGACGGGAAGATCTATGCCGACCCGATTCAGTTCCCGGACAAGATGGGCGTGCAGATCGTCGCGGCGATCGTCAAGCACTC
>JBDSAR010000548.1:0-7884 GCA_039922035.1 Chthoniobacteraceae bacterium | reverse complement strand
TCTCGACATGGCATTTGTGAAAGAGTTCGGCCTGCCAAGCGTGGGTTTCCTGGGAGAAAATGCGAAGGTGGACGTCAGGTTTAACTTCTTTAATATTCTCAATACTCTTAATCTTTCCCCCTTCAACTCAAATTCGGATCCAACCCGGATACAACTGGATACTTTCGGCACGGCAGCAGATCGCCGGCGACCTGCTCGCGGATGAATTCGTTGTACGGCTTGTCCGCATTGAACGACGCGATGACGTAGTCGCGATATTTCCACGCGGCGGGGAAGGTGAAGTTGCGTTCCTTGCCCGTACTCTCGGCGTAGCGTGCGACATCGAGCCAGTGGCGGCCCCAGCGCTCGCCGAATTGCGGCGAGGCCAGCAGCCGGTCCACGATCTTTTCAAATGCGTTCGGCGACTTGTCTTTCGCGAATGCGCTCACCTCATCCGGACGCGGCGGCAGGCCGATGAGATCGAAATACACGCGGCGGATCAGCGTCGTGCGATCCGCGTCGGCGACTGGCTTCAGCTTCGCGGCCTCCTGCGCCGCGAGAATGAAGCGATCGACATCGGTGCGTGCCCACGACTTGTCCCGCACCTCGGGAGTGGGCTGACCTTGTGGGATCTGAAATGCCCAGAATTCCTTCGCTTTCACTGGATCCCACTCGCGCTTCGCGATCGGTTTCATCGAGAGCTTCTCGCCGTTGCGCGGATCAGGCGCGCCCATTTTGATCCACTGCTCGAATTTCGCGATCACGTCGTCGGGAAGTTTTCCGCCCTCCTTTTTCGGCGGCATCTCCATGTCGGAATCCTCGTACCGGATCGCCTTCATCATCAGGCTTTCCTTCGCGTCGCCAGGGACGACCGCATGGCCGGACTCGCCGCCCTGGCGGATGCCCTCCCGTGTGTCGAGCGAAAGCCCGCCCTTCTGCTTGCCGGATTCCTTCGAGTGGCAGTCGTAGCAATTCTTCGCGAGCACGGGCCGGATGAATTTCTCGAAGAACTCCACGCCCGCAGCGTCCGGCTTTTCACCCGTGACGGGGGCGTCCGGTGTGATGGCTGCGCTGGCGAAAGATGCAGTCGCGAGGAAAAGAGAGGTGGCGGTCAGCTTCATGGGGCGGGTGCGTTGGCTGCAGATGAATAGCAGCTAATATGATTCTTGGGACGCGGGATTTTCACGTCCCAAGACGCGCGCTTGCTGTTATTGTGTGAGTGAAGGGAGCGATTCCCTCGCAAACGACGAATTCATTTTGAAAATGCCGGAACAACCCGCCGACCGAACGAAGGAACTCGTGCTGCTGATGACGCAGCACCAGCGGCGGATTTTTTCGTACATCTACACCCTCGTGCCCGACCGGCATTCGGCAGAGGACATCCTGCAGGAAACGAGTCTCGTGATTTGCGAAAAATTTTCCGACTTCCGCACGGGCACGGATTTCGCCGCCTGGGCGTGCCAGATCGCCTGGTGGCAGGTGCGCGCCGCACGGACGAAGTTTGCGCGCTCGAAAGTGATCTTCGACGACAAGGTTCTCGAGGCCGTTGCGGCGACCGCCGCGGAACTCGCACCCGAGCAGACCGCGCGGCATGAGGCGCTCTCACGCTGCCTGCAAAAGCTGAACCCGCGCGACCGCGAACTGCTGATGACGCGCTACGAGTCCGGCGTGGAGGAGGCCGCGCAGCGCACGGGCCGCTCGCTCGTCGCCGCCTACAAGGCGCTCACGCGGCTTCGCAAACTTTTGCACGACTGCGTCACGAACGCACTCACCTCGGAGGCCGCGGCTTGAACGCAATGAACGACAACGAACGGGTGGAACTCAACGAACTGATCAGCGTGCTGGTGGATGGTCGCGCGACCGCTGCGGAGCATTCGCGGCTGGAGGAGATGCTCGCGGACTCGGATGAGGCGCGCCGCTTTTACGTCCGCTCCATGGCGATGTCCGCGAGCCTCTACGAATACTCCGGCGAGATGCAGAGCGAGCGGCCCGAGCCGCCAAATGTGATCCGCGTTGCGAGTTGGTCGCGCTGGGCCGCACCGCTGGCTGCCGCGGCTGCGGTGCTGTTCGGAATTTGGATCGCGCGGCTTTTCTTCAACAGTGATCAGCCGACGACAGCGGAGGAGCAGCCGGAATCAGTCGCCCGTCTTTCCGGATCGAAAGATTGCAAATGGATCGGCGCAGCGCCCGCATCCGGCGACGAACTCGTGCGCGGTCGGCGCCTCGAACTTGCGTCCGGTTTCGCGGAACTCACGTTCGACTCCGGCGCGCAGATCACGCTCACCGGCCCCGCGACGCTCGATCTGCGCTCCGCGTGGGAAGCAGAACTCCAGCGCGGCACCCTGAAGGCAAACGTCCCGCCTGAGGCAATCGGCTTTCGCGTGGTCAATGCTGCGGTCGAGGTCGTGGATCTCGGCACAGAGTTCAGCATGACCGCTGAGGAGGGTGGCACGGCGGAGGTGTTCGTTTTGAAAGGTGCGGTCGAAGTGCAGCCTCGCAATCAAGGCGGCGGCGAACAGCCCCGCTCGGTGCTCCGCGAAAAGCAGGCGCGACGCTTTGCCAAGGCCGGCACCTCGGACGTGCGCGATGGCGATAAGAAATTCCAGCGCTTCGCCGCGAAGATCGCCGTCGAGCGGATGGGCCGTCCACTGAACTACATGCGCTGGTCGTTCGACGAAGGGGCGGGAGAGATCGCCGGTGCGGTGTCGAACAGCGCGAATGCCTCCGCGATCCCTCTCGGAAAAAATGGTGAGACCAATTCGTCCGATTCACATTGGACGCAGGGTCGCTGGGGTTCGGCGCTGCAATTCGATGGGCAGCCCGCCGTGCAGGCGAAGCTCTCCGGTGCGGCCAGCATGGCAACGCGCAGCGTCGCGTGCTGGGTGCGGCTTCCTGCGGAGGCATCGGTCTCCGGCGCGCAAACTTTTCTCACGCTGCCGCTGAACCACCCGCCTCAGTCGTGGGCGGAATTTTCCTGGAACAGCCTGCCCGGCGAAGGCGTGCTCGGCGCGCTGCGGATGCAGACGCGGCAGGGCGCGGCGGTCGGCACGACGCATTTGCGCGATGGGAAATGGCATCACGTCGCCGCGATTTTCGGCCAGCCTGCGAAGAAGGCAAACAAGGCGCATACCAAACTCTACGTGGACGGACGCCTCGAAACTTTCTCGGTGAAGCCCGGCAATCGCCGCGGCTTCAGCGAGACTTCCGTCGCTCTCGACGGCACGCTGTGGCTCGGCGGACAGCCTGGCAGCAGCGCGGGCACGATGATGGCGATGGATGAATTGCTGCTCGTGGATCGCCAGCTTTCGCCGCCGGAAATCCGCCACCTGATGCTGACGAACCAACTCCTCTCCGCGGAAGTCCTCGCGGCGAACTGAATCTTTCAGCGAAGAAGTGTGACGCCGCCGTCAATGTCGTACGACGTGCCGGTGATGAAGCCCGCCTCGTCCGAGCAGAGAAATGCAGCGAGCGCCGCGATCTCGGATGGCTCGCCCATGCGGCCGATCGGCTGCCACGCGCTGAGTTTCGCAAACATTTCGGCTTCGCGGCCGGGATAGGTTTTCGCGAGGTAGCCGTCCACGAATGGCGTGTGGACGCGCGCGGGGCAGACGCAGTTGCAGCGGATGCCCTTGTCCACAAAATCGCGCGCGACGCTCATCGTCATGCTCAGCACCGCGCCCTTCGTCATCGAGTATGCGAAGCGCTCCGAGATGCCGAGCTTCGCCGCGACCGAGCAAATGTTCAGGATCGCGCCTCCGCCCGCTTCGAGCAATCGCGCCACGCCGAAGTGCATGCCGTGATACACGCCGCGCACGTTCACTGCATGCAGCCGATCCATGTCCGCCGCGGTCGTCGTGAGCACGTTCCCGATGTGCGCGATGCCCGCGTTATTCACGAGAATGTTCAGCTTCGGCAGCTTCGCAAACGCCGCGCGCATCGCCTCCGTGTCGCTCACGTCCGCGGCGAGAACGTCACATTTTCCACCCGCCGCGCGAATCGCACTCGCAGCATCCGTCGCTGCCGCTTCGTTGATTTCCATGATGAACACATGCGCGCCTTCCGCGGCGAAGCGCTCCGCGATGGCGCGTCCGATGCCGTAACCGCCGCCGGTGATGAGTGCATGTCTTTCGAGGAGGCGTTGGGAGAATGTCGGTTTCACGACGCGCACATAACCGATCCCCCGCCGCGCGCCAAGCACATGTGCCGCGGGCACTCCTTTCCGCGAAAGCGCGTCGGCGCGCAGGAGTCTTCGGCCCGCGCCGTCGAGTCTGTGAAGTGATGTTTTTTTCGTTGTGATGCAAAGAACGCTTGCACCCTTCGTCGCGCCTGCTATCTAGCCCGTCCCTTTCAAAGAAATGCTCGGGTGGTGGAATTGGCAGACACGTACGTTTGAGGGGCGTATGCCGCAAGGCGTAGGGGTTCAAGTCCCCTCCCGAGTACCCCATTTCTCTGCGGAAAAGTGGGTGGCAGGTGCATCGGTGATGGGACTGATGGCCGAGTGGAAGCCGGAATGCAGACAGTCCGGCGCTCCAGTTGCCGCGCCGTATTTCAACACCGGCCGCTGTTGCCGAAAAAACTCACCCCGGCGGCCGATATCTTTGCTGACGGGGCGCTTCCCCCCCTGTGCGGAACTCGAAATGGCAATTCGAGTGCCGGCCCGTGGGAAACTGCTTTCATGCCGGATTTCCAACGGGCAGCTAACGGCTCGCACTCAGCCCGGTTATCACTCCATGACCTCCCCTCTCTTTCATCCACCGATGAACCGTCGGGCGTTTCTCACCGCATCTGCGATGGGGTTCGCGGGATTGCACTGCTCCACAGCGCATGGTGCAGCGATTCCGGCCGCGGGCGGAATGCGCAAATCGGCAAAATCCACGATCCTCTTTTTCCTGTGCGGCGGCGCGTCGCATATTGACATGTGGGACATGAAGCCGGAGGCGCCGCACGAGTATCGCGGCGAGTTCCAGCCCATCCGCACGACCTCGCCGGAGATCCATCTTTCCGAACACCTGCCGATGCTCGCGAAGCAGGCGCACAATTTTTCCCTCGTGCATGGCGTCACGGATTTTGGGCGGGCGACCGGCGATCATCACGCGGGCTACTATTACAATCTCACGGGGCACGTGCCGGATCAGACTTTCAAGCAGCAGGGCAACGACCGCCGCCCGTATCCCGACGACTGGCCGTACATGGGTTGCGTGGTCGGCTCGCGCCGCGCGCCGCACGCGAATCTGCCGAACGTGATCTCGCTGCCGCACAAGCCGAGCAAGCTGCCGTTCACGCGGCCAGGGCAATTTGCGGGGCGGCTCGGGATGGAGCACGATCCGTTTTACCTTACGGGGAAATTCGAGGAGCCGCTGAATTTCTCCGCGCCGACCCTCACCATGACGCGCGGCATGAGCGCCGGGCGCATGGCCGATCGCCACGAACTCCTCCGCTCGCTCGATGATGCGCGCCGCCAGCTCGATCACGAGGCGCAGGCGCAAAATTACGCGCGACAGCAGGAGAAGGCGTTTGCGCTGCTTTCATCGAGCGCGACCTCGGGCGCATTTGACATCACCAAAGAGCCCGCGTCCGTGCGCGAGCGCTACGGCAACACGATCAACGGCACCAGCCTGCTCATGGCGCGGCGCCTCGTGCAGGCGGGCGCCCCGTTCGTCACGGTGTTTTGGAAGGAGGACGAGGCCATCGCGAAGCAGTGCAAAAGCGCGGGCGGCTGGGACACGCACGCGGACAATTTCAACTGCCTCAAAAAATATCTTCTGCCGCAATTCGACCGCTCATTTTCCGCGCTCATGGACGACCTCGCGCAGAGCGGACTGCTCGATGAGACGCTCGTGCTCGTGACCAGCGAGATGGGCCGCATGCCGAAAGTGGGCGACCGACGTTCCGGCGGCACGGGCGGCGGCGGCCGCGATCATTGGACGGCGTGCATGAGCGTGCTCATGGCTGGCGGCGGGATCCAGGGAGGCCGCGAAATCGGCGAGACCGACGCGCGAGCCGAGTATCCGAAGCACCGTCCGATCGATCCCGCGGATGTCGTGAAGACCGTCTATCACGCGATGGGCGTCACCGATCTCGAAGCCACCGATCCCCTCGGACGACCTTACAATCTCCTCGAGGAAGGCAAGCCGCTGACGGAGTTATTCGGCTAAGGCGAGCGCGGTGTGCGCTTCGCCGTTCGCGAGAAAAAGGAACCCTCTGCCCTTCGATCTCCTTCACGAGATCCAGCGCGGGCAGCCTTTGCGGATGGTCGGCTCCGAGTGTCCACTGCCAGCCGTCCGCTGCAAGTTGCGCAAATTTCAGCTCCTCGTCCTGCTTTTGATTGCAACCCCGCAGCCGCCCAGAATCCGGTTGCCTTTCCGAGATCGCCCCCTAGAGTCCCCGCCCCTTTCACCTGATGTTTTACCGACCGCCAACTGAGCTGAAAATCTTCAGCGGATCCGCGCACAATGAACTCGCGCAGCGGATCGCGGACTATTGCAAGATACCGCTCGGCAATGCGACGGTCGCATCATTCCCCGATGGCGAGACGATGGTGAAGATCAACGAGAACATCCGCGGACGCGACGTGTTCATCGTGCAGCCCACCTGCCCGCCGACGAACCAGAACCTGATGGAACTGCTCATCATGGTGGACGCGGCACGACGCGCGAGCGCGTCACGCATCACGGCAGTCATCCCGTTTTTCGGCTATGCCCGGCAGGATCGGAAGGATCAGCCGCGCGTGCCCATCACCGCGAAGCTGGTCGCGAATCTCCTCACCGCTGCAGGCGTGAACCGCGTGCTCACGGTGGATCTCCACGCGCAGCAGGTCGCGGGATTTTTCGACATCCCGGTGGATCACCTTTTCGCCGCGCCGGTCATCCTCCAATATCTCAAGTCGAAGAACCTGAACGATTCCGTGGTCGTCTCGCCGGATGTCGGCGGCTTGAAAATGGCGAACGCCTACGCGCAGGCGCTCGACACGAGCCTCGCGATCGTCGCCAAACGCCGCAAGAGCCCGACGGAAGTCTCAGCGACCACCCTCATCGGTGAAGTGGACGGGCGCTCGGTGATCCTCGTGGACGACCTCACCGAAACCGCCGGCACGCTCACTGCCGCCGCAAAATTGCTCAAGGAGCACGGCGCAAAGGAAATCATGGCCTGCGTGAGTCACGCGGTCCTCAGCGATCTCGGGCTGAAGCGCCTTCGCGAATCCGAAATTACCGAACTCGTCTGCACGAACAGCGTGCCGGTGCGCGAGTGCGACGGGGTCAAGATTACTTCGCTCTGCATCGCGTCGCTCCTCGGCGAAGGCATCAACCGCATTTACGGCGACGAATCCGTTTCCTCCCTGTTCCAAATCCCCAGCGCATAACCAAAACCAAAAACCAAACCACAGCAGTAGCTGAACACAGCAATGGCCAAAGCAATCCAACTCAAAGCGCAGCCCCGTTCGGGCGCTGGCACCGTCGAAGCAAAAAAGGCACGCAAAGCCGGTCTCGTCCCCGCAGTCATCTACGGACGCCACCTCGACAAACCGCAGAACCTCCAGCTCGACGCGCGCGAACTCAAGGCAGCGCTGGGCAAGACCACCGGCGAGCACGTTCTCGTGGACCTCGAAATCGTCGGCGGCGACAAGACGCTCGCACTCATCCAGGACGTGCAGCATCACGCGCTGAAACGCCACATCATGCATCTCGATTTTCACGCGCTGCGCGCTGATGAAAAGATGCACACCACCGTCCCCGTCGTCTGCTTCGGCGAGGCGAGCGGCGTGAAAAATCTCGGCGGCATTCTCGAACAGCTCCTCCGTTCCATCGAGGTCGAGTGCCTGCCCAAGGATCTTCCCGATTCCATCGTCATTGATGTCACCCCGCTCGAAATCGGCGACGCGGTTCACATCAAGGATCTCCCGCTTCC
>JBDSAR010000547.1:0-21161 GCA_039922035.1 Chthoniobacteraceae bacterium | reverse complement strand
GCGCAGTTTCCGTTTCGCACGGACTACGGGAATGAGGGGCTGCCGTGGTTTTACCTCAAGGCCGGCGAGGCACCGCCGCCATTTGCCGAGCATCTCGTCTTCGGCGAGCTGGTAAAAGTGGACGCGGCGAGGCACGCGGGACAGTTCCGCGCGGAGCGCACGGGGGAGGTCGTGGACTTCACGATCATCCCGGAGGGCGCTGTGAAATATCTGAACGCCGCGGCGGAACTGGAGGACATCCCGCCGGGCACGCGCTGCCGGTTTCACCTTTTCCAGGACGAGAAGGGCAAGTTCACGAAGGCGTCGCTCGTGAGCGATGAGTTCAGCGCGCTCGCTTCGAACGCGATCACGTGGCGTGTCGAGGCGCTGAAGCTGGGCGAGGGGAAGCTGCACGTGGCGCGGCAGATTCCCGAGACGAAGAACTACAACGGCGACATGGAGCGCATCCCGGACATCGGGCGCACGGAACTGCGCGTGAACGGCGAGACGCGCGTATGGAAAGGTGGCGCGGCGGCGAAGCTCGCGGACATCGCGACGGGGGACGTGCTGCTGGCAAATCTCACGGCGGAACTGCCGGGAAGCCCGTCACGCTGCACGGAAATCTGGATCGGAAGCGACACGCACAGGCTGGTCAGCGACGAGCAGGCGAAGAAGCGGAAGCCCGCGAAAAAGTAGCGGCTACCATTGGCGCATTTTTTCGTGCGGCGTGCTTCGCGGTCAGATCCAGTTCAGCTCGCGGTGAGCGGTGCCTGAAAATTTCTCGAGGCTGGCAAGAAGAGTGCGGAGTTTGCGGACGAAGTCTTCGGCCTCTTCCTGGAGTGCCACCACTTTCCCGGCCTTCGCGGTCATTTCGAGCAGCTTTGCGGCGCTCCACGCATCGGTTGCATTGAACGCGCCGACCATTCCTTTGAACGCGTGCGCCGTCTTGGAAATCTTTTCCGCATCGCCTTCGCGGATGCCGGCGGAGAGTTCGTCCAGGAGCCGTGGCGCATCATTTTCGCGGCAGAGGATGACGACTTCGCTGAGCATCGCCATGTCGCCGCCGAGGTTTTCCATGAGCAGTTCGGAATCGAAGGGCAGGGCTGCCGCCGGTGCAGGGGCCTCAATGGCGGGGGCGGCGGGAATGGGTGCGATCGCTGCGACGGGTATGGCCACGGGAACCGGCGTTGCGGGCAGCGGGGCAGGTGTTGCGGCGGGTGCGATCGGCGTGGGCGCCGGGGGACGGGAGTGCCGGAGCGCCGGGGACGGAGTCTGCTCGGGCCGTGAATCGATCGTGGATGGAGGTGCGGAAAAGATGGCGGATGTGGTGTTGCCGGACGAACTTTTTGCAGCCTGCGCCGCGAGGTAGTTTTCGCCGGCCGCGCGATCCATGAAGAGGTGCTGGATGAGCTGGGCCATCGCTCCGAGGAGTTCCGGCTGGCGGACCGGTTTGGAGACGTAGCCGTCCATCCCGCATTTCACGCACTCGTCGCGGACGCCTTTGAGGACGTTTGCGCTGAGCGCGAGGATGGGGGTGCGCGTGATGCTGCGCATTTTTTCCAACTTGCGGATGGCGGCGGATGCCTCGAAGCCGCTGAGCTTCGGCATCTGCAGATCCATGAGGATGAGATGGAAGTCCTTTTCCTTGAAGACGTCCACGGCCTCGGCTCCATCGTTGGCGACGGTGACCTTGTGGCCCCAGCCTTCGAGGTTGAGCTTGGCGAGGCGCTGGTTGACGGCGTTGTCCTCGGCGATGAGCACTTCGAGCGGGCGCATTGCGGGGACGTTGCCGTTTTTTGGCACGGACATTCCGCCTTCCTTTTTCGGCCCGTCGAGCGCCTTCGACACGGCCATGCGCAGGGAGCGCGCGGTGACGGGCTTGATGAGCGTGGCGCGGATGGCGGCGTGGTTGCAGCGGTCCATCTCGGCGAGGCGGGTCGCGGAGACCAGGAGGACGACCCGCGTGGATGCGAGCTCCGGATAGGTGTCGATGGCCGAGGCAAGCTTCACGCCGGGGCTCTCGGGGCGGACGGCGTCGGCGACGAAAAGATCGTAGGGGCGACCTTCGGCCTTGGCGTCGCGGAGCTTGGTGAGTGCGCTGGTCACGTCGCGCACGGTGTGTGCGTGCATGTGCCAGTTTGTGAGGAGTTCGGCGGTGATGCGCAGGCTGTTGGGGTGGGCGTCGAGGATGAGCACGCGGAGCCCCTTGAATTCCGCGACGGTGCGGTCGTCCTGCTGGTCCTCCGGCGCCCGGTACGTGAATTTGCCGGTGAACCGGAACACGCTGCCACGGCCCACTTCGCTCTCCACCTTCACGTCGCCACCCATGATCTGCACGAGCTGCTGGGTGATGGCGAGGCCGAGGCCAGTGCCGCCGAAGCGCCGGGTCGTCGAATAGTCGGCCTGATTGAAGGCCTGGAAGATGGTGCCGACGCGATCGGGCGGGATGCCGATGCCGGTGTCCGTGATGCTGAATGCGAGCTCGGCGTGGCCGTCCACCCAGCGCGAATTCTCGACGCGCACGAGGACTTCGCCGCGCTCGGTGAACTTGAGCGAATTGCCGACGAGGTTCACGATGACCTGGCGCAGGCGGTGCGGGTCGCCGACGATCATGTCGGGCACCTCGGGGCGGATGTGCAGGAGCAGTTCGATGCCCTTGTTTTGCGCGCGGGGCGCGAGCGTGGTCACGGTCTCCCCGAGGAGTTCGCGGAGGCTGAATTCGGTCCTTTCGAGTTCCAGCTTGCCGGCCTCGATCTTGGAAAAATCGAGCACGTCATTCAGCAGCGCGAGCAGCGATTCGGCGCACGAATTGATCGTCTCGAGATAGTCGCGCTGCCCTGCGGTGAGTTCCGTCTGCATCGCCAGCTCGGTCATGCCGATGATGCCGTTCACCGGGGTGCGGATCTCGTGGCTCATCACGGCGAGGAATTCGCGTTTGGCGATGTTCGCCTCGCCGGCCTTGAAGGCAAAGGACTTCACCTGCTCGCTTGCCTTTTCGAGCTGCGTGTTCATGCCGAGCAGCTCCTTGTTGTTCATCATCAGCCGCTCCCGGTCGCGGCGGCTGGAGTCGAGCACACGGCTGAAGGCGTCCGCGAGGTCGCCGATTTCGTCGCCACGTCTGGGAAACGCGATGTCCTCGCGCTTTCCTTCCGCGACGAGCGAGGCCTGCGCGGCGAGTTCGTCGAGCGAGCGGGTGGTGCTGCGCACGAACATGGAGGCGATGAACACCCCGCCGAACAGTCCGGCGATGCCGGCAAAGAGCAGCATCTGGGCGGTTGCGTCCGAAAGAAAACGGTAGCGGATGCCGAATGCCGCGATGGCGATCGCCGTGCACGGGAGCACCAGTGCGAGCGCCGAGGCCACCAGCCGCTGCCATACCCGCAGGCGTACTTTGAATGTCCCCTGGCCCTTCGGTTCATCGGTACGCGGGGAAGTTCCGGGAGGAATCTCGTCGGCGGGACTGTGATTTCTCCTGCGGTTTCTCGTCGATTGGGCGACTGGCTGGCTTGGCAGGACTACGGTGGGCACAACTCCCCTGAGAAAGCAGACAACGCGCCATTTTCAGGGCGATCTGCGGGCGCGGTCCCGCTGGCGGGCTGCGCGGAAAAGGTGGGTGGCCGTGGCGTCCGGTCTGAAACATGGGCTTTGCGTCTCACCCGCATGTCCCTATCGTTCGCGGCGAGTTCGCTCATCAATGTCCAATACTCCTGAAAAGCCGGCCACGTCCGGCGCGGTCCTTCTCATCGGCAATTTCACCGAGGCATCGGAACGTGCCGAGGCTGCGAGCCTGCTCGAAGAACTCGCCGATCTGGTGAAGACGCGCGGCATCCCGATCGCCGGGAGCGAACTGGTGCAGCATCGCGAGATGCACGCGCGCTATCTCATCGGCAGCGGAAAGGCGGAGGAGATCGCGGAGCGCGCGAAAAAGGAAAAGCTCGCGGGCATCATCTTTGATCACGATCTCTCGCCGAGCCAGCAGCGGAACTGGGAACTGCTCGCGGGCATGCCGGTGCTCGATCGGCAGAAAGTGATCCTCGATATTTTCGCCGCACGCGCACGGACCCGTGAGGCACGGCTGCAGATCGAGCTCGCGCAGCTCGAATATTCCCTGCCGCGCCTCACGCGCGCGTGGAGCCATCTCGGCCAGCAGGGCGGCGGCATCGGCGGACGCGGCGAGGGCGAGAGCCAGCTCGAGCAGGATCGCCGCCGGAGCTGGAAGGCGATGGACAAGCTGAAGGCCGAGCTGAAGGAAATCCGCAGCGCGCGCGCCACGCAGCGCAAGGATCGCCAGCGCACGCCGGTGCCGAATTGCGCGATCGTCGGCTACACGAATTCCGGAAAGTCCTCGCTGCTGCGCCGGCTCACGGGGGCGGAGGTACTCGTCGAGGACAAGCTTTTCGCGACGCTCGACACGACGACGCGCAAGGTCGCGCTGCCCTCGCACCAGCCGCTGCTGCTCACGGATACCGTGGGCTTTGTGCGCAAGCTCCCTCACCGGCTCGTCGAGGCATTCAAGGCCACGCTTGAGGAGGCGGTGCAGGCGGATTTTCTCGTGCATCTGCTCGATGCGAGCGCGCCGGAAGTGCTGGAATTTTACCAGACCACGCTGGACGTGCTGGAGGAACTCGGCGCGGGCGCGCGCCCGACAATCATCGTCTTCAACAAGATCGACAAGGTCAGCGATCCTGCGGCGCTTCACCGTCTGCGGTCGCATTTTGCGGATGCGATTTTCATCTCCGTCCACACCGGCGAGGGCATCCCGGCACTGCTGGAGAAAATGACCGAGCTGGCCTCGCCCGGTAACGTCACGCGCGAGCTGCGGATTCCTGCCAGCGAATCCGGCCTGATCGCCCGGCTGCACCGCGAGGCACAGGTGCATGAAATCAAATACGACGGCAGCGACTCGCTCGTGACGGTCACGCTTTCCGAGCGGCTCGCGGCGGAGTGCGCAAAGTTCGTGCAGGCTCCGGCCAAAACGGGCGGTGCAACGGAGAAGGGGAAGGTTTTTCGCGACACCGGGCGCAAAACCAGCTACGCAAAACGGCCCACAACCAAAAATGCGTAACGCCCAACCTGACGCATGAGTTTTCTCGACCGTTTCAAGCGAAAGCAAAAACCGGACGACGCCGCCGTACCCGAGTCACAGCAGGAAAAGCCGGCTCCGGCTGGAGCCGCTGGCAATGCGAAGCCCACCGCCCCAGCGGTGCCGCAGAAGACCCCGCCTGCGTCCGATGATGTCCGCCTGGAACTCGGCGATTTCCTTCACCGCATCCCCGCGCAGCTTCTTCTGCCCGGGCCGCATGACCTGAAGACCGAGCTGAGGTTCGACACCGCCTCGCTCTCGCAGCGGATCGCGCAGGGCAACACGATGGTGAATCTCGCCGAGATCTACCGCCGGCTGCCGCAGATTTTCCGCGCCGAAGTGGTGGAGGCAGACAATGTGGAGATCCGTTTCCCGTGGCAGAAAATCCAGAAGCTCCTCATGAGCACGAAGGGCGAGAACGCAGGCGACGGCAGCGCCGGGAGTGGTTCGCTGCTGGCGGAAAAGCTGCGCCAGAAGAAGCCCGCGGCCAAGCCCGCCACCGGTGCGGCGCCGCCTTCGCAGGCGGGCCGTGTCCTGCCCGGTCGCGGCGGTGGGCAGCAGGGTTCCTGGTTCACGCGCACCGGCTCGGACAAGCCGGTGGAGAGGCCGCCGCAGCTTCCACAGATTCCGCTGAAAGCGCCAGGTGCCGGTGCGGCTCCGGTGCCCGCTCCCGCGCCAGATGCGGGTGCGCCTGCTGCGCCGAGGGTGGACGTTCCGCTCTCCGACCTTCCCGCCGATGTCCAGCGCCGCGTCGCGGTGATGCGCGGTGATTACGAACGCCAGATCGTGGAACTGGAGAAGCAGCGCAAGTCGCTGACCGAAGCGCACGAGCGATCCGTCGAGGAAGTCGAGAAGCTGCGCAGGGAGGTCGAGAAGGCGATGAACCAGATCGCGGAAGGCAGCACGGCGGTGTCCCTCCGGGCGGATCTCGCCGGTCGCGCCAACAGGGAGCGCGAGAAGATGAAGGCGGAACTGGACGCGAAACACCAGGAGATCGAACGGCTCAAGGCGGAGATCGCGAAATTTGAAGATGTCCCGCAGGCTCCTGGGACGCCGGCGAAGGCGGGAGGCCGCCAGAAGCGGGATTCCGATCGGATGGTGGACGAGCTGAACCGCCGCATCAAATCCATGGAGCAGGCGCAGAAGGAATCCGCGCTGGAACTCGCGCGCGAGAAGGATGCGCGATCGAAGGCGGAGAAATTTCTGGCCACCGCGGACAAGCTGCAGGTCGAGACCGCAACCTACATGGAGACCGCGAAGCAGGAGATGCGGAAGGATGTCGAACTCAGCGTCAAACAGCGCGAGGCCGACATGCGCAAGGCGCTGAAGGATCTCCAGACGGAGGTGGACGCGCTGCAGGCGCACAACAAGGCCGTGAACGCCGATCTTGACTCCGCCCGGCTGCGCGCCGCGGAGATCGAAGTCCGGCTCGCGGGTGCCGGGGATCCCGTGGCCCACCACACGGAGACGGTGGAGCGGCTGGAATCCGAAATCGCAAAGTATCGGGAACGCCTCAAGGTGCTCGTGCGGGAGCGTGACGAGGCGCGCGCGGAAAAGGAGAAGGCCGCGGCTGAGATCCTGAAAAGGACCGAATCGGAAACCAGGCTTGCCCACGAGCGTGAGCAGGAGCGCGCGGCGGCTGCAAAGAGTCTCGGGGAATCCATGGCGCGCATCGCCTCGCTCGAACAGCAGGCGCAGGCCAAGGAAGCCGAGATCCGTGAATTTCAAGCGGCAATCGAGAGCCGTGGCACTGCGGGCGGCGATGTGTCCGCGCTTTTCAGGCAGATGGAATCGCTCAAGGCGAAGGCCGCGGAGGACCAGGCGCAGTCCCGGCGGGAGCGTGAGGCGATGCTCCAGGAGCGGCAGCAGTTCACGGCCAGACTGCGCGAGCAGGGTGCCGCGCTCGAAGGGCAGATCAATGCGCTCGTCGTCGAGCGCGACCGGTTGCGCAAGGATACCGATGCGGCCAGCGTCCGCTTTCACAGCGAGATCACGGGACGGGAGGAGATTGTCGCAAAGATTCAGGCTGAGCACGCGTCTGCGCTGAAGGCGCGGGAGGACATCGCGCGGCGGCTCGCGGAGACCGAGCGAGCATTCAAGGAACTCAAGAAGCAGCACGCGCGAGTCGCTTCCGGTTCGCAGGGACTGCTGGCGGATCCGGTCCTCCAGACGGAGATGGAACAGCTCCGCAGCCAGATCGCCTCCGCGCGCGACGCGGAGAAAAAGGCGGCGGCCGCGAAAGAGGAGGCGGAGGCGCAGCTCGCGGGCATCCGTGCCGAACGGCAGAATGCACTCGCCGGACTTTCCGAGCAGCGCGAAGCCGCCGAGCGGATGGAGCAGCAGATGGGGCAAGTGCAGGGTGAACTCGCGAAACTGCGCGGCAAGCTCGAGAACGTGACCCGCGAGCGCGACGAGGCCGAGACGGAGATGCAGCGCGTGGCGATGGTGCTCTCGGATCTGGAAATATCGGCCGGCGAGGATCTCGCGGCGCTTTCTGCGGAGCGCGATGCGGCGTGCAAGGAAAAGGAAGCCATCATGGGGCAGCTCGCCGAGGCGCGTTCGCACCATGAGCACCTTTCCGGTTCGCTGGATGCCACGCGCGAGTCGCTGGTGGCCGAGATCGCACAGACGACGGGCAGGCTCACCGAGGTGGATCTCCGCCGGCAGCAGCTCGAGTCCCAGCTCGCGGCGGAGCAGGCCGCGCACAGTGAGAAGCTGGCAAATCTGCAGGCGAGGCACGACCAGTCGAGAGACACATTCTCAGCGGATCTCGAAAAGGTCCGTCAGGAACTCGCCGCCGCGTACGCGAAGATCGCGTCGAGCGAGCTGACGCTTTCCGAGACGACCCGATCGGCAAATCAGGAGCGGTCCGCGCTTTTGCAGGAAAAGGCGGAGGTCGAGCGACGCGTCGCGGAGCTGCAGAGGTCGATGGGCGACTCTGCTCGAAGGGCGGGCGAACAGGAGACGGCGCTGCGTGCTGTCTCGGATGATTTGCAGAGCAGGCTCGCGGCCACGGAACGCACGCTGGCGGAGGCGAGGAAGGCTGCCGAGGAGGAGCAAGCGGAGCACGCACAGGCGCAGGCGGAACTTGAGCAGCGGCTGGGCGAAGTGCAGGCGATGTTTGAGGAGACGCGCGACGATGCGCATGAGCGGAACACGGCGCTGTCTGCCGAGCGGGATGAAATCCACGGCCGGCTCGCGGCGACGCTCACCGCGCTGGAGGAAAACAAGCACGCCTCCGATCAGGAGAATTTTGCGCTCACGCAGGTGCGGGACGATCTCACGCGGAAGCTGGCCGAGGTGGAGGCCGCACGTGCGGAGGTCATCCACGCCGCGGGCGAGGAGCGTGCGAAGTTTGCCGAGATCAGGGACGAGCTGGAGATGCGCCTCCTGGAGACAAATCGCACCATCGAAGAGGAGCGGCACGCCGCCGATGCGGCGAAGGCGGAACTCGAGCACCGGCTGACGGAACTCGCGAATGCGATGGCCGAGGCAAAGCGCATCGCCGCCGAGGAGCACGCGGCGCTGACGGCGAAGCACGACGAACTGCATGAAAATCTGGGCGCGGTCACGAAGACGCTGGAGGAAACGCGGCTCACGGCGGAGAAGGCGCACGCGGACGTCTGCACGGAAAAGGCGGAGATCGAGCGGCGTCTCGCGGAGACGGAGCACATGTTTGCCGAGTCGAGCAGGCGTTCCGCCGAGGAGCACGCGGCGCTTTCCGCGAAGCACGATGATCTGCACGGGCAGCTCCACACGCTCACAGAGACGCTCGACGAGACGCGCCGTGCGGGTGCGGATGCTCACGCGGCGGTCTCCACGGAGAAGGCGGAAGTCGAGCGTCGCCTGGCGGAGATGGAACACATGTTTGCCGATGCGAGCAGGCGTTCCGCCGAGGAGCAGGCGGCACTTTCCGCCACGAGGGACGAACTCCAGGCGAAGCTCTCGGAGAACATCCAGCACCTCCTCGAAACGCGCCGCGCCGCGACCGAGGAAGTGGAGTCGCTCAGCCACGCGAAGGCGGATCTTGAGCAGCGCCTCGCGGACAGCGAAAAGGCGCTCGCGGAATTTCAGCATGCCGCCTCGGAAAGGCACGAGGCGCTCTTCGCGGAAAAGGCCGGCATCGAGGAGCGGCTCCGGCAGTCCGAACAGGCGCACGCGGATCTGCATCTGGAGTCCGGGCACATGCAGGAAAGGCTGGAGGCGGAGAAGGCGGCGCTGGCGCTTTCGCTCGCCGAGGGGCAGCGCAAATCGGAGGACGATCACAAGAATTTTGCAGCGTTCAAGGCGGGGCTCCAGCGGCGGCTGGCAGAGTATGAGGAATCGCTGAACGAGCTGAACGCGACGTCGCGCGAGGAGATCAGCCGGCTGTCCGCGGAGGTGGAGGAACTCTCCCGCACGCTTGCCGCGACCGAGCACACGCTGGCCGACACACGCCTGACGACCGACAAGGAGCACGCCGCACTTGCCACGGCCAAAGGTGGGCTGGAGGTGCGCCTCGGCGAAACGGAACGCACACTGGCCGATCTTCGCAGGACGAGCGCAGACGAGAATGCCGCGCTCAGCGCGGAGCGGGACGGACTCCGGCAGAAGCTCGCGGAGACGGAGGACTCGCTCGCCGAGGCAATGCGCACGGCCGCCGAGGAACACGCCGCGCTCGTGGTGGTCAGGGATGATTTGCAGCACCGGCTCACCGCGACGGAGGGCAATCTCATCGAGGCCCGCCGTGTCGCGACCGAGGAGCATGCCGTGGTTTCCGCGCACCGCGACGATCTGCATCGCCAGATCGGCGAGATGGAGACGACGCTCGCGGACACGCACCGCACCGCGTCCGAACACAGGACGGTGCTCGAAGGCCGTGCGGGTGAACTCACCGAACAACTTGAGGCGACCCGGCACGAACTTGAGGAAGTGCAGCACACGATGGGCGGGGAGATTTCCCGCCTGACCGCGGAAGTTTCCACACTCGTCGCGGCGAAGATGGATTTGGAAAAGCAGTTCGCGGAAGTCCGCGGGGAAATGGCGGCTGCCGGGCATGCGGCGGAAGTGCGGCATGCGCAGCTCGGCGCGGAGAAGGCGGAGATCGAGCATCGTCTGGTCACCACGGAGCAGACGCTCGCCGACGCGCAGCACACGATGGGCGGGGAGATTTCCAAGCTGACCGCGGAAGTTTCCGCGCTCGTGGCGGCGAAGACGGATTTGGAAAAGCAGCTCGCGGAAGTGCGCGGGAAAATGGAGGCTTCCGGGCATGCGGCGGAAGCGCGGCAGGCGCAGCTCGCCGCGGAGAAGGGGGAGATCGAGCATCGTCTGATCACCGCGGAGCAGACGCTCGCCGACGCGCAGCACACGATGGGCGGGGAGATTTCCAAGCTGACTGCGGAAGTTACCGCGCTTGTGGCAGCGAAGGCGGATTTGGAAAAGCAGCTCGCGGAAGTGCGCGGGAAAATGGAGGCTGCCGGACATGCGGCGGAAGCGCGACAGGCGCAGCTCGCCGCGGAGAAGGCGGAACTTGAACACCGTCTGGCCACCGCGGAGCAGACACTCGCCGACACGCGCCTGACGACGGACAGGGAGTACGCCGAGCGGGCTGCAGAGAAGACGGAACTCGAGACGCGCGTCGGCGAGGCCGAGCATGCTTTGGCGGAAGCCCGCCGGATCGCCGTGGATGCGCACGGCTTGCTGAGCGCAGAGCGCGACGGACTCCGGCAGAAGCTCGCAGAGACCGAACACACATTTTCCGAGGCACAGCGGCAGGCCGGCGAAGATCACGCCACGCTTGCGGCGAACATTGCCACGCTCAAGTCTGAGCTCGACGCGCAGGCGGCGGCAAAAGCGGACTTAGAAAAGCACGTTGCGGAAGTCCGCGAGCAAATGGCAAACGCCGCGCATGCGACGGAGACGCGGCATTCGCAGCTCGCCGCGGAGAAGGACGGCATCGAAGGGCGCCTCGGGCAGACCGCGCAGGCGCTTGCCGAGGCGGAGCGAAAGGCCGCCGAGGACCGTAAAAATTTCGAGACGCTGAAAGCCGGGCTGCAGCGCCGGCTGGCCGAGCAGGAGGAATCCCTGCAGGAACTCAACGGCGCGTCGCGCGCGGAGATCAGCCGGCTGGTCGCGGAAAAGGAGGATCTCGCGCGGGTGCTCACGGAAACCGGGCGCTCGCTCGCCGAGTCGCAGCAGCTCGCTGCCGGGGAGCGCGCGCTGCTGAACGCCGCGAGGGAGGAATGGCAGCACCGGCTTTCCGCGACCGAGGGCAGTCTTGCCGAGGTGCAGCAGTTGTCCGCGCAGCAGCTTGGTGAGCTTTCCGCCGAGAGGGATGAACTGCGGCGCAGGCTGCAGGAGGCTGGGAAAGCGATGTCCGGGTCACTTCAGGCTGCGGATGAAAGGCACGCGGCACTTTCCGGGGAGAAGGATGCGCTGCACCAGCGGCTCGCCGAGGCGGAGCATGCCCTCGCGGAGCAGCAGCGGCTCGCCGCCGCGGATCATGCCGCACTTTCCACCCAGCGGGACGAACTGCAGCACCGGCTCGCCGCGCTGGAGGCCACGCATGCCGAGACGCAGCGCGCGGCATCCGGACAGGTGGCCGCGCTCGAGGCGCAGATCGAGGCGGGCAGGCAGGAACTCGCCGCAGCGAAACATTCCCTCGCTGACGAGATCACGGCGCTCACTTCATCGAAGGCGGATCTGGAACGGAACCTTGCGCAGTTGCGCGATGAGATGGCGGTCGCCGATCGCGGGACGGATCAGCACCATCCGCACCTCGCGGAAGCGAAGGCCGCGCTGGAGCTGGCGCTCGCCGAGGCGGAGCGAAAGGCGGAGGAGGAGCGCAGGGGATTTGCGGCACTGAAGGCCGGATTGCAGCGCCGCCTCGCGGACCACGAGGAATCACTGCGCGAACTGAACGTGATGACGCGGACGCGGACGGACTTCAGCGTCACCGCGACGGATGACCACGGCCCGCTCAGGGCGGAGCGCGATGCCCTGCAGCACAGGCTCGCCGAAACGGAGCACGCTCTCACGGAAGCGCACCGGCTCACCGCCGAGAAGCACGCGGCGCTCGCTGCGTCGAAGGCGGACTTGGAGCGTGAATGCGCGCAGGTGCGCAGTGAGATGGCGGACTCTGCGCGCAAGGCGGGCGAACAGAACTCGCAGTTCGCCGAAGCGAAGGCCGCGCTGGAGCAGCGTCTCGGGGAGACGGGCCGCGCGCTGACCGAGGCACAGCAGAAATTTGCGGCGGTGCAGGGCGAACTCGCAGGTGCGCGCAAGCAGCTCAGCGAAGGGCAGGGCGCCCAGGCGGCGGCACAGTCCGATTTGGAGCGCAAACTGGCCGAGGCTGAACATGCGCTTGCGGAAGGGACCCGGCAGTCCGGCGAGAAGCATGCGATGATCGCTGCGTCGAAGACGGATTTGGAGCGTGAACTCGCGCAGGTGCGCAGCGAAATGGCGGACTCTGCGCGCAAGGCGGGCGAACAGAACTCGCAGTTCGCCGAAGCGAAGGCCGCGCTGGAGCAGCGTCTCGGGGAAGCCGGTCGCGCACTGGCGGAGGCGCGGCAGAAATTTGACGCGACGCAGGTTGAGCTGGCCGATGCGCGCAAACAACTCGGCGAAGGCCAGGCCGGACAGGCTGCGGCGAGAGCCGATCTGCAGCGCGCGCTGGACGAGACGGTGCGTACGCTCGCCGGACTGAGGAGGTCGTCGCAGGAAGAGATCGCCGCGCTCACTTCGTCCAAGAGCGAGATGGAGGCCCGGTTTGCGGAAACCAGCCGGGCGGTCGAGGAGTCGCGCATCGCCGCGGAGCAGGTGCGGCTTTTTGCGGAGGGGGAGCGCGAGACGTTCACCGCGGAAAAAGAATCGCTGCAGCGTCATCTTGCCGAGATGCAGGCGGCGCTCACTGCGGCCCAGCACGCCGGCGCGGGCCGCGTCGCCGAACTCGATGCCGCAAGGCAGGAGCTCGAAAGACAGCTTGCCGCATCCGCGGAAAAATTCGCGGTGACACAGCGGCGGATGGACGAGTCTGAGCGTGCCGCATCCGCGCAGCAGGCGGCGTTTGCGTCCGGAAAATCCGCACTCGAACAGCAGATCCAGGCGGCGGGCCGGGAACTCGATGAGTTTCGCAAAAAGAGTGCGGCCGAACATTCCGCGCTCGTCGCCGAGCGGGACGAGTTCCAGCGCCACCTCTCCGCCGCCGAAGGCGCGCACGCGGAATTCCGTCGCACTGCCGAAACCGGTCACGCCGGGCTGGTGGCCGAACGCACGCAGGTCGAATCGCAGCTCGCGCAGACCGTGCGTTCGCACGCCGAGTTGGAGACGCGCCTGCAGGCTGCCGGTGTCCACGAATCCCTTGCGGCTGCCGCGCGTGGGGAACGCGACCAGGCGCTGGCTTCTCTTGCCGAGACGGAGTACAGCCTCCGCGAAAGCGCCGCTGCGAATGCACGCTCAGGCTCCGAGCTTGCCGAGATGGAGCGGAAGCTGACCGATTTGGATGACGCCCGGCACCAGCTCGGCCAGGCTCTCGCGGAGAGCGAGACCAACGTGCAGAACCTTGAGGAGCGGCTCGGCAAATCCACCCAGGATGCCGGCGAAGACGCCGCGCGCCACCGGGAGGAACTGGCCAGTCTGCGCGATGCGCTGGAAAGCGCGTTCCGCGAGACGGGGCAGTTGCGTGCGCAGGCGGATGCCGCCGCCGAGGATTTCCGCATGCGGCTGCTCGCGCTGGAGTCGCACGTCGATGCCGTGAGTTCGGAAAGGCACCGCCTGGAGGACGAGCGCGACGCGACTGCCCGCGCGCAAGCCGCAGCGCAGGAGGAGGCGAGGCAGCACGCAGCCGCCCGCGACGAGTCCCTCGCAAAGGCGGAGGCCGAGCGCGCCCGTCACGCGCAGGAACTCGCGGAAGTGGAGGCTGAACGCGCGCGTCGTGCGCAGGAGCTTGCCGCGGAACTCGACTCTGCGCGCAGTGCAATCGCCGCGCTCGAGCGCCAGAATGCAGAGGCAAAGGCCGCCCACGACGCCGCAGCGCACCAGCGCGACGAGCTTGCCCGCCGCATCACACGGATCACGGACGAACAGAAGCGACTGCTCGACAATCTCGCCGATCCGCTGACGCCCGATCCCGCGCAGCGTTCCGTGCGCTCTTCAGTGGCGAAGCAGCACGTCGTCGAGATGTCTGATGCCGACATCCTGCCGCCGCAGAGGGATCGTCCCATGAACCTTCCCCCGGCTCGCCCCGTGCATGTAACGCCGCCGAAAGTGCGGACGATTTAGCCTGCCTGGCGCGCGTTCGCTCGCTGATGTCGAAGCCGCTCGTGCCGCCTCGCACTACGGATTTTTTCCACGCACCGCGTGATAGGCGAGCAGGAGGAGAATCGCGCCGATGACGCTGCCGATGAATCCCGCGCGTTCGCCGGGCAGGTAAAAGTGCATCGCTTCGCCGAGATATTTCGCGATGAGCGAGCCGGCGATGCCGATGCCGGAGGTGATGAGGCAGCCCTGCGGATCGCGACCCGGCGTGAGCATCTTTGCCACGATGCCGACGACGAAGCCCGCGAGGAGTGTCCAGAGGAAGTGATGCACGGTGCGGTCAGTGGAAGCTGCTCAGCTCGAGTTCCGCCTCCACTTCCTCCTCGGCCTCGATTTCCTCGAGCGGCGCGAAGCGCTCGGACTTGAAGGCGAGTTCCTCGTCGCCCTTGTGCGAGGGGTCGGGCGGGTTGCGGAGTTCCTCCAGCAGCAGTGCGATGGTTGCGGAATCGGAGCCGCGCAGGGTCTCGCGGCGCAGGCACACCTCACGGATGGTGTAGGTGGCACCCTTCACCGGGAGCTGGTTGAAAAATTCGACGACCCACTTTGGAAAGCGATCGTCCACGCAGACTACGCGCTGGCCTTTGATCATGTGTTAAGAGTTGAGTGTTCAGTGTTGAGAGACGCGGTGCGCTGAGTTTGCGCATGATGGGGCACATGCCAACTCTCAACTTTACGTTGACCCCGCGCCATGCGGCCCGTAACTACACGCCCTCACTTTTCCAACCACACCTTTCAACGAACATGGGCAAGCAATACAACAAAGTCGAAAAGAAGCGCCGTCGCGTCAACTATCTCGCCCGCCGCAAGGCGAAGGCGCTCGCCGCCGGCAAGAGCGTGAAGGTGCGCGCAAAGCGCCCGGTGAAGAAGAAGACCGCGGCTGCGGCGTAGTTCGCGCAGCGGTGGCGATGGCCGCACGCGTTTCCGGGCTGGGGCCCAAATGAGAGGCAGGCTATGCGCTATCTTCTTGTTGATGCGCACAGCGTGATTTTTTCGTGGCCGGAACTCCACGATCTCCACAGGCGCAACGGACTCGCCGCACGCGAGGAACTGACACGGAGGCTCACGGCGTATCAGGATGCATCGGGTGTGCGCGTGGTCGTCGTATTTGACGGAAAAGGGGCGCAGTCAAATTCGGAAACGGCGCCGGGCGGCGTCCAGGTTTTCTACTCGGGCGGGGGCAAGACGGCGGACTGCATCATCGAACGCCTCGCTGCGAAGTACGCGGGCGAGCATGAGATCACCACGGCGACGAACGACCATCTCGTGCAGCAGACGGTGATCACTTTTGGCGGGCTGGCGATTTCCGTGGAAGCGCTGCGCGCGATCATTGACGAGGGTGATCGCGACGTCACCCGGAGGATCAGACGCTTGCGACGGTGAGCGAAATGCGGAACGGCAGGCGCGAATGCGCTCAGACATTGACACGCTTCCCACCGATGAGACGGACGAGGAGCTGGCCGAGGACGACTTCGGTTTCCGTCGGCGAAGAGACGAGCGCGACGTTCGCATCGAGGCACGCCTTCAGTCCGGATTGCAATTCGGGCCGCGAGAAATTGCGTGCGCCCGCGGCGGCGAAACCGAGCGCGAAGGCATTCAGCTTGCCTTCCTTTGAGCGCGGAAGATGCGCGGTCGCTGATGCGGGAAGGCGATCGAGCGCGTTGCCGAAGTGGAAGGGATTCGACGGCGGCGCGAGTTTGTGGCGGACGAGGAGATCCTTTGCCAGAAGCAGATTCCGCACAGTCGGAATGATCGTCGCGAGCAGGATGCCGATCGCCTTTTCGCCATGAAACATAAGCTGCGCGAGAAGCTCCTGCGCGCGCGGGAGCTGCCGCGAGGAAATGGCGTTGCCCAACTCGAAGATCACGCCCGCGCGCGACATCGGCGTGAGCATCCGCACGTGGTCCTGCGTCACGCGGCGGTTTTCCTTTCCAAGATAGAGGTCGAGCTTTTCCAGTTCGCCCGTGATCGCGTAGCGGTCGCCCCCGGTGTAGAGCGTGAAAAGTTCGAGCGCATCCTCATCGAATTGCAGGCCCTTCGCGTTCGCGATGTCGCGACAGAGGCGCATGGCGGCCTGCTCCCAGCCCTGCTTCGTCGAGTCGAGCCGGTCGTGCATCTGCACTTCCGCTACTTTGCCTAGCATTTTGTAAAATGAGCGCCGCTTGTCAATCGAGCCGCCGCTGATGATCAGCCGCGTGCCGTCCGGCAGCCCGCGTTGCAGGAGCGCGGCGAATTTCTCGATCGCGTCGAGCGTGGCCTGTGCGCCGCCGGTGCGGTCGTCTGCGAAAAAATTCGCATCCTTCAGCCACACGAGTTTTTCACCGCCGAAAAATCCGAACGTGTTCAGCGCCTCGATCGTCTGGTAGATCCGCTGCGCCGCATCGTCCGCATTGCCCGCCTGACCGCTGATAATCTCCTGTCCGAAGTCGCCCGGTGGCGTGAGTTGCTGCGCCAGTTCCCGCGCCACGCGCTTCACCTCGAAATCGTCCGTGCCGAGGATGGCGTGGATGGGAGCGGCGTCTTTTTTCAAGGTGTCGTGGGAATGAGCGGCGATGTCGCGTAGCTCTTAAACTCGCGCTCGACGGCCTCCAAGTTCAGAAAGCGGTTTCCGAAATGATTTCGTGCGGCGGTCTCGAACAGCGCGCCCTTTCCCATCGCCTCGAGGAAGGTCAGGAAGCCGTTGCGATCTGCGGCGCTGAGAAAACGCACGAGCTTTTGCGACTCCTCGTAAAATGCAGCCACGCGCGCGTCTTCCGTCGGGTAGGTCATCGCGCTCGTGAGCTCTGAAACCGGGAGATACTGACCTTCCTTCACCGAGTTTGCCCGCGGACGCGCATTGTATCCGCGCGCCCGGTAAAACGACGCACGGCACCGCGCCGCGGCGTATTCCGCGAAACCCTCGTTCAGCCAAAGCGGAATGCCGGGGCCGAAGAAACGGTAGATGACGAGGTGCGTGATCTCGTGCGGCAGTGTCGCGTTCTCGGATTTCCATCCGGGATTGCGGCGGACGAAAAGCGCGCCTTCGGAATGAATGCCGCCCGTCCACGGATCGAGCCCGCCGAATTGCTGGAATGCCTTCCAATCGCCCGCGTCGTCGAACAGGAACAGGTGGCACTTCCGCTCCCAGGTGCTCGTGTCCTTGCCGAGTTCCGTGGCGATCACACGATAGGAAAATTCCGCCTCCACAGAAACGACGGACGCCATCGGGCTGTCGAAAAAATGATAAATGAAATGTTCGGTCTCCGCGTGTTTCCACTCGCCCGCACGGATCTTCAGCGCCTTTTGTCCCAGCCCAGTCAGCCCGCGATCCGAGAGCCTCTCGAACGGAACTTCAGTCACCGGGCCGGTGGACGCCGGTTGCTCCGCAGATGCGGAAACGGAGAAAAAGAGGAGCGCGGCGAAAAATCGCATCGCCAGCAGAGAGGCAGCCTCCGTGCCAGCACGCCGTGCGAATGGCGGCTATTTTACCCCGGAAAAGATCACGCACACCGGTGCGCCGATGCCGTCCACCGTCGATGCAGACGTGAGTTTCCCGGTCGCAGGATCGATTTTGTGTGAGGCGAGGCTGTTGCTTTCCTGTCCTGCTGACAGCAGCCAGCCGCCGTCGGGAGAGATGGCGAAGCCGCGCGGGATTTTCACCCCGGCGGGCGCATTTTGCACGAGCGTGAGCTTTCCATCCGTGGCGATGGCGAAGACGGCAATGGTGTCGTGCCCTCGATTCGAGACGTAGAGGAATCGGCCGCTCGGGTGGCAGAAAATCTCCGCGGTGCTGTCCTTCCGCGTGAGTGCGTAATCCGCCGGCAGCGTGCTGAGCGTCTGCGCCGCGGTCAGCGTGCCTTTCGCCGCATCGTGTGTGAAGACGGTGACGGTGCAGGTCATCTCATTGTTCACGTAGGCGAAGCCGCCCTTCGGGTGAAATGCGAGGTGCCTCGGCCCGCTGCCAGGTGGCAATTTTCCGCTCGGCGGATCGTTCGGCGTGAGCGTGCCTTTCGCAGGATCGAGGCGATAGACAAAGACGTCGTCGGTGCCGAGATCGCAGGCGTAGGCGAAGGCACCATTGACGTATATCGAGTGCGCGTGAGGTCCCTTCTGGCGTGCCGGATCCCCGCCACTTCCGATGTGCTGAACAGACGCGGATGCAGGCGCGACGGAGCCGTCCTCGCGGATCGGCAGGCACGCGATGCTGCCGCTGCCGTAGTTTGCGGCGAGCACGACCTTGCCGGTCGGGTCCACGAAAACGTGGCAGTTGCCCGAGCCTTTGCTGGACTCGTTGTTCAGGTGCCGCAGCGCCCCGTCCTTTTCCACCGCGAATGCGCCGACCGCGCCGCCGCTGTCCTCGATGGACGCGTAGAGAAACTTGCCGTTGGGATGCAGGGCCAGGAAGCTCGGGTTCTTTGCTTCGCCTGCGAGGCCGAGCACCTTCACTTCGCCAGTGGTGGTATCAAGCGAGCCGCGTTGGATGCCGCGGTTGCCACCCGGTTTCGTGTAGGCACCGATGTAGAATTCAACGGTGCCGGCAGACGCGGCGACGGATGCGAGGAGGAACGGGAGCGCGAAAAGTGCGAAGGAGTGCTTCATTTCAATGGTAGGGATTGGAGTGGGAATGAGGTGCTCGGTGTCAAAGCCGCTGGGCTGTTTTGCGAACGCTGATGAGATTGATCGGCAGAAAAATGAAGTCAACGCACTGGTAACGGCGGGCCCGGATTATACGAGGAGTTGCAAATCCATTTGAACATCTGCCTGTTCCGGTTGACTAATGTGACCGGGATGAAATCAGCCGTATCCAGTCTCATTCGGGTTTGCATCGCGATTGCGATGGGTCTCGGTTTTGGCGCATCGATGCCTGCTGAAAACTCGGGGGCTGGTGCGGCGGAGCGGCAATGCGGGTGCAACATGTGTGCAGGAACACCGACATGTTGCGCCGCTCCGGACGACACGGCACCCGGGCAGCAACCGGCGGCACCGGGGTCGCGGGAACTCTCGGACGGGCAGGCACTCGCCTTAGCCGATCGTCCTGCGATGACGATCCGGCTTCCAGAAGCAACGGCAGTTATCTCCGAGGAAAAAATTGTCCGATGCGCGGGCTCAGCGGGCCATTCGTTCCAGTCGGTACGGTGCATGTGGATGGTCTGAGAGTGCGCTGACGCCAGAGGTGTGCCCATGCGCGCGAGCGCTAACGGGCTTCGGTGAACGTCAACGCAAACTCTCAGACTCATGAAAAAATTTCTCATCCTCATTCTCATCGCCGCCGCCGCATTCGCAGGCTGGTGGTCCGGCCAGCACGGCCATTCGCACGACACGAAAACCGCCGGGCGCAAGGTGCTCTATTACCAGAGCCCGATGCACCCGTGGGTGAAATCCGACAAGCCGGGACGCTGCACGATCTGCGGCATGGAGCTTTCGCCCGTGTACGAAGGCGAGGCCGGGCTCAATGCCGACACGGCGCTCATCACGCTCGGCAAGCAGGGCGTGACCGTAACCGGCATCGAGACTGTGCCCGTCGTGAAGCAAAGCATCCGCCGCACGATCCGCGTCGCGGGAATGGTGGACGATGACGACAGCAAGCACAACCGCCTGAGTGCCACGGCGGACGGGCGCATCGAAAAGCTGTTCATCAATTTCGTCGGCGCCGAAGTCGAGGCCGGCCAGCCGCTCGCCTCGCTCTACAGTCCCGTGCTCCGCACGAAGCTCGCCGAATATCAGTCATTCGCGAGCCAGCCCAAATCGGCAGACCGCGACCAGCTCATGGCCGGCATCCGCGAGCGCCTCCTGCGCTACGGCATGTCCGGCGCCGAACTTGATGCCACCACCGCGCGCGGCCAGGTGCCTTCGGAATTGAAAATCCTCTCGCCGATCACCGGCACCGTCGTAGCGCGCAAGGTCTATGAAGGCCAGTTTGTGAAGGAGGGCGATCTGCTCTTCGAGGTCGCGGACTTTTCGAAAATGTGGTTCGTCTTCGACGTGTATGAGCGCGATCTCCAGTGGGTGAAAATGGGCGCGGAAGTGGAGATCAGCACGCCCTCGCTGCCTGGCCGCGTGATGCGCGCGCCGATCGCATTCATCGATCCGAATCTCGCCCCGGAGACCCGCAGCGCCCGCGTGCGCGCGGTCCTCGACAACCCGCTCACGAACGAACCCGGCAAGCATCGCCACGAACTGCTGCACAAGCTGTACGCCGAGGGCCGCATCGCTTCCGAAACGGCGCCGACACTCACCGTGCCTCGCAGCGCCGTGCTGTGGCCTGCGGGCCGGCCGATTGTTTACGTGGAAAAAAGCGCGGGAGTCTATGAGCCGCGCGATGTGCAAGTCGGCGTCGCCGGCGATGCGCTGTGGGAAATTGCCGGAGGCCTCGCCGAGGGCGATCGGGTCGTGACGTCCGGCAATCTGCTGCTCGACGGCCAGTCGCAGATCAACCGTCCGCCCGATCCGCCGTCGGCAAAGCGCAACACACTTGGCGAACCGCAGCGCAAAGCCGCGCTTGATTTCTTCGCCGCCGTCTCGTCGCTCGGCGAAGCGCTCGCCGCGGACAAGGCCGCGGACTTCCGCACATCGGCGGCAACTCTTGCGCCACTCGCCGCCGCGCTCGAAGCGCAGTTCGGCGAGCGCGTGAAGAAACTCGCCGCCCTCGCGAAGCTGCCCGACACCGCCGACCTCGCCGCCCAGCGCGCCGCATTCTACCCGCTCAGCGAGTCTGCCGCGGATTTCGCACTCGACCTGCGTCGCGAGGATGACGGGTTCGACGCCGTGAAAATTTTCGCGTGCGACATGGCGAAGGGCGCTGTGCCCAGCGCGCCGAAGGAGCGTGGGC
>JBDSAR010000546.1:0-2703 GCA_039922035.1 Chthoniobacteraceae bacterium | reverse complement strand
GCGGTTTTGCGAGATTCGCGCTGCGCACCGGCGCGAGGATGAATTCGCGGATGTCGCCGGGGAACTTCCACGGATTCGCCGTGCGTTCCAGCAGCGCGGCGTCCTTCATTTCGTCGGGCGAAAGCACCGCGCCGTCCGTCACCTTTTTCAGGAGCGAATTCCGCGCGTCGAGCGCCTGCTTGATGTAGGCGAGCGAGGGCAGGAAGCCCGTGCAATACACGGTCCCTTTCCCAGCCGAGCCGCGCACGACGGCGGGAGAGTTGTCCTTGAAAGTGGCAAGGGTTGTCGTGCTCGCACGGGCGGTCAGTGGTTGCTTCACAGAGAGCACAGCGGCTGACCCGCCATCCCAGCGCACCTCGTCTTTCGCAGTGAGCAGCGCGAGGTAGCGGCCCGAGGAGGCGTGCTGCTGCAAATCCGCAACGTCGCCGCGCGTCGCCGGCAGCAGATCGTCGAGCACATGCAGCGGGCGGTTGAATTCATCCCGCGATGCCGCGCCCGCTGTTAGCCAGAGCGTGCCGCCGGCCTGCACCCACCGCCTGAGTTTTTCCGTTGCGGCGATCGTGAGATTCGGACCGGTGAGGTAGCACACCGAATAATCAGTGAGCATGCCTTTCGCCACCTGCTGTTCGGACACGACATCCACCGGCACCTGGGCATGTGCGAGAGCGAGCCACGTATGCATGCGGTCAAAGCCGTACGCGAGATTTCCACCGACGGTCCACACATCGCTCGCGGAACTGTAAAGCAGCGCGACCTTCGCCGGTGCGGGCATCGCGGTGAGCAGCATGTCCTCGACTGCGCCGACCTCGCGATTGATCGCGGCATTCGCAGTCCACGTCTCCGGCTTTCCCTGCCACACGTGGGTGCGCCAATACGGGCCGCCCTCGTGCGTCGCCCACGTGGGGCCGTAGCAGAAGTTGTTGAAAACTTTCACGCCGCGCGCGAGTTCGCTGGTGGCCTTGAGCTTGATGTCCCACGCCTTGCGCCCCGCGTGCGCGATGAGGTGATGCCCGATCATCTGCCCGCGTTCGCGCGCGGCGGCACGCATGAGGTCCACGTTGTAGGAAGCGCACTGGTAGGTGGACGCGCCGTTCGACCAGTCCTCGCCCCAGATCGCATTTTGATCCGGCGCGTCGAGCAACTCGAAATAATCCACGCCCTGATTGTAGAAATTGCCCGCATACACCGCGCCGTCGCTGAAGTTCACCAGCACGGGAAAGGTGCCGCCATACGCCTGCTCGGCGAGGCTGCGCTGCACCGCCATGAAGTCGCCGAGCGCGCGCGTGCGGAAACGCTGCGAGAAGTAATGCAGCGCCGGAAACTCATCGCGCTGCTCGCCCGTGATGATCTTCACGGCGTCCCAATCCTTCACGAGCAGGTCGGCGGGCGACTTGCCCATTGCCTTCAGCCACGCACGGAAGTGCTCCGCATACGCCGGGTCCGTCGCTGCGAATTCGAGCGGTTGGCCAGTGGGCTCGTCCATCAGTTCGGCGAAGACAATCTTCTTCACATCGCCGCCACCGCTTTTGAATTCCGCAGCCGCGTGCCCGATCTTCGCCCGCATCTTCTCAATGTCGGGGTTGCAGTACGAGCCATCCTTCGCAAACCACGCGCCGCTGATCCGGCGGAGGTGCTCGTCGGTGAAGCCGAAGTAGTCGAGCGTCTTCTGCTCGCGCGCAGTGAGCGCGGCATCGCGTGCAAACTGGACACTGCCCATCGAGGCGGTGACGAAAAGCGGGAAGCGCTCCGGCTTGCGTCCGTGCGTGGGCCACGTGTGCGCGTCGGCGAGTTTGCCGTTCTCGTCGGCGATCTCGTGCGCGGTCTTCAGCAGCGCGATGTTCTCCTGCGTGAGCAGATTCGGCGGCAGGAAAATCGCGGTTCCGCTCGGCTTGAAGTCCATGCGGATCGTCCGCACGACGGACCTTTCATCCGGCGCCGTCGCAAACTCGAACGTCGCGCGCATCCGCTCCGCCTGCTCCGCGTAGCTGTGCCGCGCGGTGACGGTGAGCATCGCGCCGGAGTCCTGGTAGATCATCGGCGTGATGTTGCACCATGGCGTGCTCTCGCCGGACTTGAGCAGGTCCGTCTTCTTCGGCGCAATGCCCGCAACAGCCCCCGCGCGCGCGAGCGAATAGTGCTGGGACCACGGCGCACGGAAGTGATCTGCGAAGATGTGGATGTAGGCCGGCTTCTCGTAGCAGTCGCCCATCGTCACGCGCACGAAGGTCTGCGCGCCGTATTGCAGATGATTCGGCACGAGTTTGTCGTCCATCGTGAGCAGCAGGCAGTCCACATTGCGGGCGGTGCCGCTGCAGTTCTTGTTCTCGTGCTTGCTGAGTCGCAGCGTGATCTCGCCCTCGGGCAGTTCGGCTTCAAAGGAACCCCATGTCTCCGTGTCGCGCGTGCTCTTGCTCTCGAACGCCGAGTCAAACAGCGCATCGCCCACCTCACGCGAGCCCGACAGCGCGGTGACGTGGAATGGCCCGCGCCATTTCGGATGGCTCGTGTAGCGCACCCAGATGCGGTAGTGCCCCGCGTCCTTGATGCTCACCGTCGTTGTCGCGATGCCGTCCGCCTTGCCGCCCGCGCCATTCAGCATCGCGAGGCCCGATGCGGACTTGGCAACGGGACCGGACGCCACTTCCCATCCACCGAATGACTTGAAGCTCTCGGCCTCGATGAAAACCTCGCCTGCCTGCGACG
>JBDSAR010000545.1:0-2296 GCA_039922035.1 Chthoniobacteraceae bacterium | reverse complement strand
TGCGTGTGGGTGAACCAGGACGGCGTGCAGAACAATGCACCGATCGTCTTCGACAATCTCATCGCGAAGCACGAGATGCCCGTGACGATTTACATCGCGGCATCACCCGGCGTGGTGAAGGCACTGGATGGCACGGTGGCGCTCGATCGCTTCAACCGCAGCTTCGAATACGACGGCCTCGGCGATGCGTATGCGCGCTTCGTCACGGATGAACTGTTGCCGTTCGTGGAGCAGCAGAAGACCGGCGACGGTCGCGCGATCGTGCTGAGCAGGAACGGCAACGACCGCTGCATCGGCGGTTCGTCGAGCGGCGCGATCTGCGCGTTCAACGCGGCGTGGGAGAAGCCGGCGGAGTTCCGTCGCGTGTTTTCCACCATCGGCACCTTCGTGAGTCTGCGCGGCGCGGATCGGATTTCGGGGCTCGTCCGCAAGTTTGAGCCGAAGCCGCTGCGCGTCTTCCTGCAGGACGGCGATCACGACCAGAATATCTACGGCGGCGACTGGTGGATGGCGAATCAGATGATGGAGCGCGCGCTCACTTTCGCGGGGTACGAGGTGAATCACGCATGGGGCACCGGTGGCCACGACGGCAAGCAGGCCGCTGCGATTTTTCCCGATGCGGTGCGGTGGATTTGGAAGGACTGGCCGAAGGAGCCGAAGGCCGGTGAGGGCTCGCCTCAACTCCAGGACATCCTGATTCCCGGCGAGGGATGGCAGCTTGTCGGCGAAGGCTACAAGTTCACTGAAGGCCCGGCGGTGAATGCGAAAGGCGAGGTTTTTTTCAACGACATCCCGGCATCGAAGACGTGGAAGATCGATCTCGGCGGCAAGGTGGTGCCGTTCATCGCCGACTCGCAAAAGGCGAACGGTCAGGCGTTCGGTGCAGATGGTCATCTCTACGCGGTGGCGACGGTGACACCGCAGCTCCTGACTTACGACTCGAATGGCGTGGCGAAGGTTTTCGCCGGTGAAATTTTCGGCAACGACATCGTCGTCGCACACAACGGCAACGTCTATGCGACGCATCCCGGCCTCGGGACGAATCCGAGTCAGATCTGGCTCGTGAGACCGAATGGCGAAAAGCAGGCCGTGGACAAGGGGCTGAAGTTTTCCAACGGCATCGCGCTCTCGCCCGACCAGAGCCTGCTCTACGTGGACGACAGCAAGTCGCACTGGGTTTACAGCTATCAAATCCAGCCCGACGGAACGCTGAAGCACAAGCAGCGGTACTATCACCTGCACGAGCCGGACACCGCCGACGACAGCGGTGCGGACGGGATGAAAGTGGACACCGCCGGACGGCTCTACGTCGCTACGCGCATGGGCATCCAAGTGTGTGATCAGGCGGGCCGTGTGAACTGCATCATCCCCACGCCGAATGGACGCGTGAGCAATCTGGAGTTCGGCGCCGCGGATTTGAGCACTCTCTACGCGACGTGCGGGGACAAGGTGTTCAAGCGAAAGGTGAAGTCTCAGGGTGCGCCGGGATTCCGCGCGCCATCGAAGCCTGCTGCACCGCATCTGTAGCGGCCGACGGAAGGAACCAGACCAACGTGCGGCCGACGACTCGTCGGCCCGGGGCGTGCGATGCAGGACAACCTTAAAAAATTACTTCATCGTCGCGCCCGCGGATCGAGCGCGTCGCGGATGGCGTCGCCAAGGAAATTCAGCGCGACGAGCGTGAGGGACATCGCGGCGGCGGGGAAGAGCAGCAGCCACCAGTAGCTGTGGATCGGGTTGATCACATTTTTCCCGTCGCTGAGCAGGCTGCCCCAGCTCGCCTGCGGGTCATTGATGCCGAGGCCGAGGAAGCTGAGAAATGACTCGTCGAGGATCACCGCGGGGATCGTGAGCGTGAGATAGACGACGATGACGCCGATGAGATTCGGCAACAGGTGCCGCACGAGGATGCGCGCGTGCGACTGTCCGAGCGCGCGCGCGGCGAGGACGAACTGCTGCTCCTTCAGCGCGAGCACCTGCCCGCGGACGATGCGCGCCATCGCGAGCCACTCGATGAGGCCGAGGCAGAGGATCAGGATCATGATTTTCGCGTAGCCTTCGAGACTCGGCAGCGTGCGGTGCAGCGTCGCTTCCAGCCACGGCGCGAAGGTGAAAATCGCGACGATGACGATGATCAGGCGCGGAACGCTGTGCAGCATTTCGATGATCCGCATCATCACGTTGTCCGTCCGTCCGCCGACATATCCCGCGATGAGACCGTAGGTGGTGCCGATGAAAAAGCTGACGAGCGCGCCGCACAGCCCGACAGTGAGCGAAATGCGCGCGCCTTGAATCA
>JBDSAR010000544.1:0-3826 GCA_039922035.1 Chthoniobacteraceae bacterium | reverse complement strand
CTCGTCGTGTGGTGCACCGAATTCGGCCGCATGCCCACTTTCCAAAAAGGCGCGAGCGGACGCGACCACAACCCAAACGGCTTCACCGCATGGCTCGCCGGGGCAGGCGTAAAGCACGGCTTCAGCTACGGCGCGACGGATGAATTCGGCTACAAGGCCGTGGAGAATGTCGCCACCGTTTACGACTTCCACGCCACAATCCTCGACATCCTCGGGCTCAATCACGAGCGCCTGTCGTTCTATCACAACGGCATCGAGCGCCGGCTTACCGATGTGCATGGGCATGTGATGAAGGACATCCTCGCCTGACGCATGAAGATCACGCCGCTGCTCGTCATCCTCGCGACCGCCGCGCATGCGGTGGACTTTGAAAAGGACATCCGCGCCGTGCTGCAGGAGCGGTGCGTAGAGTGTCACGGTGCGAAAAAGCAGAAGGGCGAGCTGCGGCTCGATGCAAAGGTGTTTGCATTCAAGGGAGGGCACGACGGGCCGGTGATCGTGCCTGGCAATGTGGCGAAGAGTCCGCTCTACGCGCGCATCATATCGAAGGACGATGAAGAGCGGATGCCGCCGAAGGGCGCCTCGCTCACGGCGGTGCAGATTGCTGCGGTGAAGGCGTGGATCGAGGCTGGCGCGGTGTGGCCCGAGAACGATGCGGATCGCGTGGCGGCTGTGGACAAGCGGCTGCAGCACTGGTCGGTGCAGGTCGTGAAGACGGACTTTCCGAAGGACGCTTCGATTGATGGATTCATCCGCGCGAAGCTTGCGGAGAAGGGCCTCGCGATGTCGTCGGAAGCCGATGCGCGCACGCTTTGCCGTCGGCTTTACTTTGATCTGATCGGTCTTCCGCCGACCCCGGAGCAGGTCGCGGCATTCGTCGCTGCGTATGCAGGCGACGCGGGACAGCGCGAAGCGGCGTATGGGAAGCTCGTGGATGAACTGCTCGCCTCGCCGCACTACGGAGAACGCTGGGCGCGGCACTGGCTGGACATCGCGCACTATGCGGACACGCACGGCTTCGAGCGCGACCAGCTTCGTCCGAATGCGTGGCGCTATCGCGATTACGTCATCGAGTCGCTGAATGCGGACAAGCCCTACGACCAGTTCATCCGCGAGCAGATCGCGGGTGATGTGATCGCGCCGAATGATTCGCAGGCTGTCGTCGCGACTGGATTCCTTGCGGCGGGGCCGTGGGATTTTGTCGGGCAGGTGGAGACGAAGAGCGACATGCTCAAGCGCGCGGCGCGGGCCGGCGATCTCGATGACATGGTCACGCAGGTCATCACGTCCACGATGGGCATCACGATCAACTGCGCGCGCTGCCACGACCATAAGCTCGATCCCATCAAGCAGGAGGAATACTACAGCCTGCGGGCCGTGTTCGCCGGCGTGAAGCGCGGCGAGCATGAGGTGAATGCGGCCGAGTCGAAGCGATTGCGCGAGGAAAAGGCGCGGAACGAGAAGCAACTTGCGGCCGTGAAGTCTGACATCGCGCGACTCTCCGGTGAGGGAGTCGATCTCGCCAACATCGTCGGTGGCGGTGACGGTCGCGGCACCGGCACGAAAAGCGCGGGCATCGTGCTGGAGAGTGGCGAGGTCACGACGAAGAAGCTGACGATGCACCGCAACGTGCGCCCGAACGCGGTGCGTGCACCGGTCTTCGATGCCAGTGAGAGCAAACCGAAATTCATCAAAGGCGTCTTCCTTCCGCAGGGCGGCGAAGGCGGCGGGAAGCTCAAGATTGCTGACGGAATCGTGCTCACCGACATTCCGGTCACGAGCGGTCAGTCATGGGACGCCGTGCGCAATGGCACGCTGAACGCGCAGGTTCATTCAAAGATCGGTGACGTGGATTTTGCCAAAGACGGCCACTCGATTCTCGGCCTGCATGCCAATGGCGGTATCACCTTCGACCTCGCTGCGATTCGTGAGGCGAACGGTCCAGGCGCGCTGCGGTTGACTGGGGTGGTGGGCTTCGGCGCAGCGCCGGGTGCCGCCGGATCGAAGGCGGACTTCGCGCTGTATCTCGATGCGGAGCGGAAGCTGCATCGCGCGGGCTTGAAGAAATCCGAGTCGCTCACGCTGGACGTAGTCATCCCGGAGACGGTGAAATTCCTCACGCTGATGGCGACGGATGGCGGCGACGGCATTGGCAGTGATTTGCTCTTTCTCGGTGATGCGCGGTTGCGTCCAGAGTTGCGCGCCGAAGCATTGGCGGAAGCGGATCGCGCGAAGCTGGAGCAGTGGAAGGCTGAGAGCGTGCGTTTGGAGAAAGCTATCGCCGTGGTGCCGGAGCCGGCGAAAGTCTATGCCGTCCTCAGCGAGGAGAAGCCGCCCGTGGTGCGCGTGCAGCGCCGGGGCAATCCCGAGGATGAAGGCGCGGAGGTCATCCCGGCCGCTTTTACCTGGGCGAAACATGCGCCCGTCGCGCTCGGTGACAACGCAACGCCCGAAGGCCAGCGCCGCCGCGCGCTCGCCGACTGGATCACGCATCGCGACAACCCGCTCACGCGCCGCGTGCTCGTGAACCGGCTGTGGCATCACCACTTCGGCCAGGGAATCGTCAATACGCCCAGCGACTTCGGACTCGGTGGCGACAAGCCATCGCATCCTGAACTTCTCGACTGGCTCGCGGGCGAGTTTTTGCAAAGCGGCTGGTCGCTCAAGCACATGCATCGGCTCATCGTGACGAGCGCGGCGTATCGGCAGCAGTCCACGACCATCAGTGACCAGGCGCGCGACCTCGATGCCTCGAACCGCCTGCTCTGGCGGCAGAACCCGCGTCGTCTCGATGCCGAATCGCTCAGCGACGCCGTGCTCAGTGTCGCTGGCACGCTCAATCCCGCGATGGGTGGCCCCGGCTTCCGCGACTTCAAATACACCGAGGCCTACGCGCCGATCTACGACTACATCACGCCCGACAAACCCGACCTGTGGCGGCGTAGCATCTATCGTTTCATCGTGCGCACCACGCCGCATCAATTCATGTCCACTCTGGACTGCGCGAATCCCGCCAACCTCACGCCAGCACGCATCAATACAACCACCGCGCTGCAAGCACTCACGCTCAGCAACAACGAGTTCATGCTCCAGCAGGCGCGGCATCTCGCCACGCGCATCGAAAACGAAACCGACAATCGCGAGGCCGCCATCCGCCGCGCGGTCGCGCTCACTTTCCAGCGCGACGCCACCGCCGAGGAACTGCAGGCCGCCACGCCACTCGTCACCGAGCAGGGTCTCTTCGCGCTCTGCCGGATGCTCATCAATGCCAATGAGTTTGTTTACCTCGATTAGGCTCACACAAAAGCACGAAGACACAAAGTGATCAGCCTATGAAAGCCTCTGCCTCCGATTCCGAATCCATTCGTGCCTTTGTGCCGTCGTGCGAGATCCAGCGTGCGGTGAATTGAGGCTCACACAAAGGCACGAAGACACAAAGTCATCAGACCATGAAAACCTCTGACTCCGATTCCAAATCCATTCGTGCCTTTGTGCCGTCGTGCGAGCCGATACCAAGCGAGATGGAAGCCATCGCCAAGGATGTGGTGGATGCTTCCATGAAACTGCACATGGCGCTTGGCCCTGGGCTGCTGGAGAGCGTTTACACGGTGCTGCTGGAGAAGAAGCTGACAGAAAGGGGCTATCGGGTTGAGCGCGAAAAGGCCATACCGGTCGTCTTTGACGGAGTGCAATTTGAGATGGGTTTCCGCGCAGATTTGATCATCAACGGCTGCTTCATTGTGGAATTGAAGTCCGTGGAAAAGCTCGCGCCTGTCCACTCGAAGCAGCTTCTCACTTATCTCAGGCTCACCCACATGCGGCTTGG
>JBDSAR010000543.1:0-15241 GCA_039922035.1 Chthoniobacteraceae bacterium | reverse complement strand
AGATGCTCGTGCGCGCGTCGTCGCCGCCGAAGCCTTCGGAACCGTCCGCAGGTTCGCCGACTTCCTGCCCGTGATAGAGCAGCACCGGCCCGCGCGAGATTCCGAAGAGCACGCCGCAGACAGCACGTCCGACATCCATGCCGATGCCGCCCCAATGCCCGCGTCCGGCGAGCCGCACCTCGTCGTGATTCTCCCCGTAGCGAAGCGCATTGCTGAAAAACTCCGGACGCTGCGAGGCGAGCGTCCCGTCCAGATCGTTCGCCCACGCGGGGCCGTCGTAGATGCGCTTGAGCGCCTTGTAGCTCGGGTCGTCGTAAGTGGCGTCGAAGCCCGCATGCAGCAGCGCGGATAGCACACCCTTTTCGCGCAAAGCCGGATTGGCGGACTCCACTCGCATCGGATCATTTTCGTACGCCTCCGCGAAAAAGCAGACGTGCGGCTGCCGTGTGCGGGCGCGTGCGATGGCCCATGCCCAGAATTCCGGCGGCACCATGTGCGCCATGTCACAGCGGAAACCGTCCACGCCGAGCGACTGCCAGTGCGCGAGCACGGCGTCCATTTTCAGCCAGGTGCCGGGCAGCGGCACATCGGGATTGCTGGCAGTCGGAAATGCGCAGGCACCAGTTGTGAAATCGAAGCCGTAGTTCAGCTTCACGGTCTCGTACCAGTCGTTCAGCGACGGTGCCCAGGTTGCGGCATTGTTGCCGGTCACACGGCCTGCCGTCATTTCATCGGAAAAGAAACCGTCACCTGCTTCGAGCACGCGACAGGTGGGACTCATGCGTTCGCCGTTCACTACGGTCGGAAGGCGCAGCGGCGGGCCGCCGCCGGGTGAGTCGGGCTGGAGCCAGAAGAAGTTGTTTTGCGGCGAGAAGAATTTCGAGCGGTCGTCGTTCGCTCCGAAATCCACGAGCGCAGAACGGTGGCTGCGGGCGACGTGATTCGCGATAAAATCAATGATGACGCAAAGGCCGAGCGCGTGTGCGCGGACGAGCAATGCCTGGAATTCCTCCATCCGGCGCGCGGGCTCGATGGCGTAGTCGGGGCAGACGTCGGCATAGTCCTTGATCGCGTAGGGCGATCCGGCGATGCCCTTGAGCAGATCGGGATCATCAGCGGGCTTTCCAATCGTGGAGTAATCGGTCGCTGTCGCCTGCGCGTGGATGCCGGTCAGCCACACGTGCGTGATGTGCAGTTCGTCGCGCAGTTTTCGGAGCGCCGCGTCGCTGATGTCCGCGAATTTTCCGGCGCCGTTTTCCGCAAGGGTGCCGTTCGGCTTCCGCGTCTCGTTCGTGTTTCCGAAGAGGCGAGGGAGGAGTTGGTAGATGCGGGGGCGCTCCATGCGGCACCGCTCTACCTGCTATTCCCAGAGGCGGTCGAGCGCGCGTGTGATGGCGGCAAAAATCAAATCAATCTCCTCACGCGTGATCGTGAGCGGGGGGGCGATCGCGATCAGGTCGCGGATGCCGCGGACGATCACGCCTTCCTCGCGCACGAGTCTTGAGCCCTTCGCGCCGAGTGCCGACGTGGGCGTGAGCGCAGATTTTCCGCCGCGAGGCACGAGATCCATCGCGCCGATGAGCTGGCATCCGCGAATCTCCGCGACTGCGGGATGCTGCGCGAAGGACTGCAATTTTTGCTGAAAATAGGGGCCGACATCGTCGCGCACACATTCGATGAGATGCTCGTTTTCGATGAGCGCGATGTTCGCGAGCGCGACGGCGCAGGGCACCGGATGGCCGCTGTAGGTGAAGCCGTGCGCGAGGTAGCCGCCGTGGATGAGCACCTCGGCGACCTCGTCCGCGACCATCGTCGCGCCGAGCGGAAGGTAGCCGCTGGTGAGTCCTTTCGCGAGGCACATGAGATCGGGATCGAGATTCCAGATGTCGCTCGCAAACCACGCACCGAGGCGTCCGAATGCGGTGATGACTTCGTCGGCGACAAAGAGGATGCCGTGATCGCGTGCGAGCGCGCGGAGTTTTGTGAGGTAGCCGGGTGGCGGGACGATCACTCCGCCAGCACCCTGGATCGGTTCGGCGAAAATCGCACCGATGGTATCCGGCCCTTCGTGCTCGATGAGGCGGGCGGTTTCCTCGATGCACCAGTTCGCGTACGCATCCGGATCAGACTCACGATTTGCGGCATACGCATGCGGCGCGGGCGCGTGGAGAAATCCCGGCAGGGGAAGATCGAACGGCGTCTGGCAGCTCGGCAGTCCGGTCATGCTCGCGGTGGCGAGCGTCACGCCGTGGTAGGCGAATTCGCGCGTGATGATCTTTGTGCGCTTCGGTTGCCCCTTCAGTTTCCAGTACGCGCGGATGAGCTTCAGCGCGGTTTCATTTGCCTCGCTGCCGCTGTTGCTGAACATCGCGTGATTCAGGCGTGACGGTGCGAGCGCGGATAGCTTCGCTGCGAGCTTGATGGCGGGCTCGGTGGTGGTGTTGAAAAACGACGGGTAGTAGCAGAGCCGCTCCATCTGCCGGGTCGCGGCGTCAATGAGTTCGTGGCGACCGTAGCCGACATTCACACACCACAGCCCGGCGAGCGCATCAAGCAGGCGGCGTCCATTTTGATCCTGCAGCCAGACGCCGCTTCCTTCGCCGATGATCTGCGTACCTGCCGCGTGCAGTTCCTCGTGATTCGTGAACGGGTGGAGCTGGTGTTCCGCGTCGAGCTTCTGAAGAGGGGACAGCGTGCTCATGACGATACTATACACGTCATGCGTGCCGCGTCCAACGGTGCGACTGTGCCTGCCTTGACGGAAGCAGCGCGCATCCTACGCTCGCGCGGCATGAAGTTCCTCCCGCTCGCCATCGTTCTCAGCGTTTGCATTTCATCCGCGGATGAGCCGGACTCGAAGGCGCGTGGGGAGCGGATTTATCAGCAGACATGCATCGTGTGCCATCAGGCGACGGGACAGGGGGCGCCGCCCGTTTTTCCGCCGCTTGCGCAGTCGGACTGGATCAAGGCGAACCGTGAGCGCGCAATCCGCGCGCTTTGCGAGGGACTGGGCGGGGCGATTCGCGTGAACGGGGCGGACTACAACAACCAGATGCCCGTGCAGCCGCTCGACGATCGCGGTGTGGCCGATGTGCTCACGTTCGTCTTTTCCTCGTGGGGAAATGCGGGGAAGGCCGTGATGACCGACGAAGTGGCAAAGGTGCGACGGACTTCGAGATTCCCGACATTCGAGACGCTCGTGCGCGCGCATGCATTTGCGCCGCTCCCCGGCGCACCGAAGGGCATGAAGCTCCGGGAAGTCGTGCAGCTCACCGATTTTGCCACGCGGCTCGCGGGGCCGGATCGCGATGGCTCAGTGTATGTGCTCGGGCAGAAGGGCGCGATTTGGAAACTCGATCTCGCGAACAACCTCCTCACGCCGCTCGTGCAGCCCGCGGACTACGTGCAGCCAATGAACGCTGACATCACGTCCCTTGGCCTCACGCTCGCGCCGGATGGCCGATTGTGGATGACGACGAACCGGGGCTTCAGCGACGGCGGGCCGCACAAGCTGAACGAGATTGTGATTTTCCGCAGCAGCGCATCGGTGAGCGCAGGGGCGGTGAAGATGGAGCCGTGGTTCGTGCATCGCTATCCGTACGGCGTCGGGCCGTTCAATCATGGCGTCTCGCATCTCGCATTCGGGCCGGACGGGATGCTCTATGTGAGCAGCGGGTCGCGCACGGATGGCGGCGAGGGAGGAACAGCGCCCGGCATTTTCACCGGAGGCGAAGTGGAGACGACGGCCTGCATGTGGCGGCTCGATCCGAAGGCAGGGAAGCCGGAAATCGAGGTGCATGCGCGCGGGTTGCGGAATGCGTATGGCTTTGCGTGGAATCCAGCGGGCGAACTTTTCTCCGTCACGAATGGGCCCGACGTGAATGCGCCCGAGGAGATGGACTTCATCGAGCGCGGGAAGCACTACGGCTTTCCGTTTCAGTTCAGCAACTGGCCGCTGGAGCCGCATCCATACCCGCACACGCCCGTGCCGCCGACGGGGATGAAGTTCACGATGCCCGTGAAGAATCTCGGTCCAGCCGGTGGTGGAAAGGCGGACGGGCTGTGGACATTCGATCCGCACAGTTCGCCCGCGGGCATGACTTGGTGCGGTGAGGATTTTCCCGAGCCGATGCGGAACGGATTCCTCGTCACGCGCTTCGGAAATCTGCTCGGCGAAAGCCGCACCGGCATTGCAGATGACATCGGCTTCGACGTGCTTTGCGTGCATCCGCAACTCCAAGGTGATGGCTCGTGGAGCGCGCGCACGGAGAGCATTTTTTCAAAGCTCGGACGCCCCATTGACGTCCTGAACATCGGCAAAGGCCGCGTGCTGATCCTCGAATACACGCGCACGAGCAGCTTCAAGGACGGCCTCGGCTGGCTGCCGGGCCGCATTTTGGAACTGAGCACGGAGAGGTGAACGCCGAATCGCACACGAGGATTCCGTTTCGCCCTTGCATCCGTTTGCGCCGCCTGTGGAGAGTGCGCCCTCGATGAATCCCAAAAAGCCACTTTTCGGCCTGCTGCAAAGGCGGCAATGCATCGTGCCGACGTGGCGCGGATGGCTGCTGCTGCTCCTCGTGTTCGGCATCGCGGGGACAGTGGCGGTGCGCGGGATTTACGGTTTTCTCGCGATCCATGAACCGCTGCCGGGCGGGACTCTCGTCATTGAGGGATGGTCTGCGGATTACGTCCTTGAGGGGGCCGTGGAGGAGTTCCGCAAGACGCATTACGAGCGCATCTGCCTCACGGGCGGACCGATTGAATTCGGCAGCGCGATGCGCGAGTACAAGACTTATGCGGAATACGGGACGGCCATGTGCCTCAAGCTCGGCCTCCCTGCGGAGGCGCTGAATGCGGTTCCTGCCCCGGCGGTGGAAAAGGATCGCAGCTATGCCTCGGCGATGGCGCTGCGGAGATGGCTCGAAGAGCACGGCGTCACGGATGGAAAAATCAACATCGCTGGCAATGGACCGCACGCACGGCGCACGCGCCTAATCTATGAAAAGGCGCTGGGGCCCGCAGTGAAAATCGGGATCAGCAATGTGGAGGAACGCAACTTTGATCCGAAGCGCTGGTGGGCTTCGAGCCAGGGATTCCGCGTCGTGCTCGACGAGACGATCGCGTACGCCTACGCGCGGCTGTTCTTTTCACCTCCGAAACCATGAGCCGCGGCTGGATCACTCCGGCACAGTCTGGCGCATTCGATGCTGCGGGCACGGATGCCTATCGGATGTTTTCCGACGCCGAGGGCTGGGTCGAAAGGCTCGCAGGGGACGTGCTCATCTCGCACAAGAGCGACTTCGCGCTCGACGCGATGCGTGATGCGCTTGCCGATTGGACCACGGCGAACGGCTGGCAGCCGCGCCGCATTTTCGCGAAGCTGCTGCCGAAGCAGAACGAGGATCGCGATCCGCCTGTGCTCGTGAGCGGGGATGCATCGCTGCCGCTGACGGGCGAGGTGCGTGAGAATGGCGTGCGCTATGCGCTGGATTTCGCCGCGGGATATTCGGCGGGGCTCTTCCTCGATCAGCGGATGAATCGCGCGGCGATGCGCCATGCTGCACCGAAGCGGATGCTGAACACCTTCTCATACACCTGCTCCTTCAGCTTGGTCGCGGCGCTGGCGGGGGCGGAGACGGTGAGCGTTGATCTCTCGAAAAAATCCCTCGATCGCGGTCGCGCAAACTTCGCGCTGAACGCACTCGATGCAAATGCGGGGCACAAGTTTGTCGCGGATGACGTGATCGAGGTGCTGCCGAGGCTCGCGCGGCGCGGAGAGAAATTCGACGCCATCGTGCTCGATCCGCCGACATTTTCGCGTGGCAACAAGGGGCGCCGCTGGCAGGTCGAGCAGGACCTTGAGGAACTCGTGCTGTCTGCGATGGAAGTCGCCGCGCCGTCTGCGCGGATCCTCGTGTCCACGAATTGCACGAAACTTCAGCAGAGCGATCTGGAGCGTGTCGCGCGGTTTGCGCTGAAATTTCACCGCCGGGCCGGCGACCTGCAGCGGGAGCCGCAGCCCGCGGATTTTCCTCCCGGCCACGGTGCGAGGACGCTCTGGATTTCGCTGCGCGGCTGAGCGGCTGCTCAGCGCGGACGCAATGCCACGTCGAGGAAAACGGCGGCGACGAACACTACGCTCACGAATGCATTGCTCTGGAAGAATGCGCGATTGATCCCCTCCACATCCAGGCTGCGTGCGCTGCGTTGCTCGAAGATGAGCGCGGCTGCAATCAATGCGAGGCTGCCGAAGTAAACGCGGCCCAGTGCACCCAGCCATCCGAATCCGGTGAGCGCGGCGAGCATGGCCCAGTGCAGCGCCCCAGCCACGGCGAGGCTGCGCGGGATGCCCATTTTCACGACGAGGGAATGCAGGCCTTCCTTGCGATCAAATTCGTAATCCTGCGTGGCATAGATGATGTCGAATCCTGCGACCCAGAGTAGCACGGCGAGCGCAAGCGCGAGTGGCGGGAGATCAAAGTGCCCGCGCACCGCGAGCCATGCACCGACGGGTGCGACGGAGAGCGCGAGGCCGAGGAAAAAATGGCTGCCGTGTGTGAAACGCTTCGTGAGCGAGTAGAGGAACACGATGGCGAGCGCGACCGGCGAGAGCCGGAAGCAGAGCGGATTGACGAACCATGCGGTGACGACAAATCCCGCAGTGCTCAGCACGAGGAGGGCGATGGCTGCGGGACGTGGCAGCAGCCTGTGCCGGGCTTCCGTGCGGGGGTTGCGCTGGTCAATTCCCCAATCCGCCAGCCGGTTGAACACCATCGCCGCGGTGCGCGCAAAAACCATCGCGAGCAGAATCAGCCCGCAGATTGTCCATCCGGGAAAACCGCCCGCTGCGACGGCCATCGAGCCGAGCGCGAAGGGCAGCGCAAATATCGTGTGCGAGAAACGGATGAACCGCAGCGCGTCGGCGAGCATCTAGGGACGCTCTTCGCGGGCGCGTCCGTCATCCGTCTCGTCGAACATGGCCGCGAGCCGGTCGTCCACGCGGAGATCGATCAGTTTCCACGCGTCCTGCGGCTTGTAGAAATAGAAGCGCCACCGGAGCGGGAACTCCTTGCCGAGCGAGAGCACTGTGTAGCTCACGAGCCGCGTGCCGACACGTTTCGTCACCACGGAATCATAGCCGAGCACAGGGCCGAAGACGTTGATGGCTTCCTTTGTTTTCGACTTCAGCGTCTTCACGTCCTCGGCGCGCTCCGCGATCTTCGTGCCGCGGGTGAGCTGGTCGTAGGCTTGGTCCACTTCCTTGCGTTGGACGTAGGAAAAAAAGCGTGCGATGATTTTTTCCGGGCCGTCTGTCTCCGTCGGAGCGGGCTCGATCTCCACCGAACCGGTCGGTCTCGCGACGACGGCTGGGACCGGAGGCTGTGCAAATGCCGTGGCGCAGAGCGTGCTGGCGAGGATGAGAGTTTGGAGTTTTTTCATGGGAGAAGGTGTTCGATTTTCGCGCGCGCCAATCCATTGAGGGGCACGCCGTGCGCGAAGGTCATGACTTGGAAATCACAAGACAACAGTTTTCTGAGCGATTGACGCAATTGTGCGGGATTTGCGCAGTATTTGTCCGGGAGGATGCGGAGACCTTCCGGCGGCAGATGGATGAGTGCGTCACCGATACACGCGGTGCCGTGGCCGACGAGCGCGATTTCACCCGGCCCGGCTCCGGGCAGTGCGATGACCTGCATTCCTCCAGGCGCGATCCGTCCTTCGGCGAGTGTCGCATCGGGAATGAGATCCAGGCCGGTCGCTTCGCAGAATGCGAAAATTTTCACACCGAGGCGCGCACGGAATTTTTCCGCGTCACGAGTGTGATTGCCGTTTGTGAGGATGATTGCGCCGGGCTTGCCCGCTTGGAGCAACATTCCGAGCGCGGGCTCGGAGAGTTCGATCGGATCCATGAAGATGAGCCCCGCATCGGTCGCGATGGCGCAGGAGGAAAGATCGCACTTCACCGCCGGTTCGTATGCGTGCCAGGCGAAGAGCGACGGAGTGACGGATTGGAAGTCTGTCGCGATGGCCAATGGGAACCTCAGTGCCTTCGGATCGGGATTCGCCGCACGGTGCGCTCAGTCTTCCTCGCCGATGTATTCCTTGTTCAGCAGCACGCCCTCGGCGTCCACCTCGATGCGATACTTCCGCTTCCCGATTTTTGACTCGCCGATGTAGCGGGTCTTCTGCTCGATGAACTCGACCTCGCCGATGACTCCCGCCCCCGTCTCACGCTGCATCGTCTCGCGCACATTTGCCGGAAGTGCCTCAATGCGCAGCATGCGAGGGCCGCCATCGCCGGTGTCGAGGCGCTTGCGCATCACTCGTCCGGAGGCGTCGAGGGAAAGCTCCCAAGTCTTTCCATTCACGACGATGCCGACGATGTAGGTCGTTCCGTCGGATTCGTTCACCTTGCGGAAATCCCGCACGGTGCCGGTGTCGCCCTTTTCACGCGCGATGGTCGCCTGGACGGAGGAGGGAATCGCGATCGTGAGCTTCCCGTCGTCCTCGGCGAGTGCTGTCGCTGCGAGGGCCAGGGCGAGCAGCGGAGTCGTGAGTTTCATGCCGTTGGGATTGCCACTGCGCGCGGCGTGCGTCAATCGCGCGGGTGGAACGTGCGCCGCTACGGGATGTGGAGAAGCCGATGCATTCCGCCGCGACCGAAGGGAGCGAATGGAGAGGCGGCAAGGCCGATTCCGATGCGCACGTCCCCAACGGATGCGTCCTTGGCCTCGTGCGCGGCACCGTCGGCGCGGAAGGTGGTGTTCAGGGTTTTGGACGGCTTGGCGGAGAGTTGCGCCACGTTTGCAGAGTGGCCGAAAATGTCCGCGAGATTCGTGTTCTTTGGGTCATTGACGAGGTTGCAAAGTTTCCTGCCCTGCCAGGCTTCGTTCCTGTTGTTGGAGCATTTCACAAATGAGGGGCAAGGATTGGCTTTCTCACTGTGGATTTCAGGACTAGCCTCCCAGAGTTCATCCATGATCATCCTCGGCATAGAAGGCGGCGGGACGCGGACATCGGCGCTGCTTGTGGACAGTGCGGATAACTCCGTGCTCAAAACCGTCTCAGCAGGGCCGGGGAACCTCCGCCTGCTCAGCAGCGAGGCGCTTGCCGGTCTTCTCGGGGAAATCCGAAGTCAGCTTCCCGTCGAAGCGGATCGCATCGGGATCGGATTTGCCGGAGTGCGTTCCGAGGGGGATCGGGATCGCCTCACTAGTGCGGTGGCGAGAGCCTGGCCCGGAATTCCCGCCGTGATCTCCGATGACTTGGTCCTCGCGCTGGAGGCCGCGGAATGGCGGACCGATTGTGCGGTTCAGGTGTTGCTTCTCAGTGGTACCGGGTCGTGCTGCCTCGGCCGTCATCGGGATGGACGGATGGTGAAAGTGGGCGGACGCGGCCACATCATCGGGGATCGCGGCAGCGCATGCGACATCGCCATGCACACCTTGCGATCCATCGTGACGATTTCAGACATCCACGCCGACTTGCCTCCGCTCGGCGCGGATATCCTGACCTTCCTCCAGATGAACGATCCGGAATCGCTCATCGAATGGTCCATGGCGGCGAGCAAGGCGGAACTTGCGAGCATCGCGCAAGTCGTGTTCGAGGCGGCGGCGTCGCGGCAGGACGAAATCGCGGTGCCTATTCTCAGACGCATGGCGTATCGGTTGAGCAAGGACGCGATACATTGCGCGGCGCGGATCGCGCGGCCCGGCGACAAGGTCCAGTTCGTTCTGAACGGCTCGGTGCTTTTGCAGAACACGGAATTTGCAGACGGGGTGATCGGGAGGATTCGCGCGGGCTGGCCGCAGAGTGAGATTGCCAGACTGGAAAGGGCGAGCGTGTGGGGTGCGGTGGAGATGGCTCGGAAGCTGGCCGATGGGAAGACGCAGACATCTTCCGAGCAGCGACCAGAGGAGCGCGGTGAACTGTCTCCGAATCTTGTGACCTGGCGGCCGGTTTCCGCATCGCCGACGGAGTTGCGAAATCCGAAATCGTCGCATTTTTCCGAACTCCCGATCAGCGATGCGATCGAGCTGCTGCTCGCGGAGGATGCGACCATTCCGGCGCAAATCCTGAAGGAAAGCGCCGCGATCGAATGGACCATTCGCGAGGTCGTGCGGGCATTTGCCGAAGGCGGGCGGCTGATCTATTGCGGAGCCGGAACGAGTGGACGGCTGGGGGTGCTCGATGCGAGCGAATGTCCGCCGACATTCCGCACGCCGGCGAGTCTCGTGCAGGGCATCATCGCCGGCGGACGCACGGCGCTCTGGAGTGCAGTCGAGGGAGCGGAGGACGATGCCGCGTCGGGGAAGACGGCGATCGAATTTCGCAGCGTGCGAGCGCAGGATGTTGTCATTGGAATTTCCGCGAGCGGACACGCGCCGTTTGTCTGGGGATGTCTCGTCGAAGCGAAGCGCCGCGGCGCGAAGACGGTGCTGATCTGCTGCAACCCGGCCTATCGCGATCATCCGCTCCTCGACAATGCGATCCTCCCCGACACCGGCCCGGAGATCCTGACCGGCTCCACGCGCCTGAAAGCCGGCACCGCGACGAAGCTGATCCTCAACATGATCACCACCCTCGCCATGACGCATTCCGGAAAGGTGATCGGCAATCTGATGATCGATCTGAATCCCTCGAACACCAAACTCCGGGATCGAGCCGTTCGCATCGTCCAGCAGATCACGGGAGCTGATGAGGCAACGGCCTTTGGCGCGTTGGCAGGCAATGGCTGGCTCGTTCGCGCCGCCTGTGAAGCGCTTGTTCTGAGGAAGGAATGAAGTTTTCCGGGAACGGGCTCTTCAATCTTGCGAAGCCGGCGGGCGGATTTCCGAGAGTGGCAAAACGGGTCGGCACTGCGGTCGGCTGCGTGAACTTGGGCTTGTGCCTTCGCGAATGGAAGTGTGGTCTGTTACCTTTATGAAACGTGCATTCAATGCCGAAATCAAAAGGCTTGCCCTGGTCCTCGTCGCGATCGGTTTTGCCGGTTGCACCTCCGACAAAAGCGATGCCGCGCGAACCCGCAATGAGGCGACTGCCGCCGGTGCGGTCGGCGGCGCGGCTCTCGGTGCCGGCGTTGGCGCGCTTACTTCGAAGAACAAAGCTCAGGGGGCGCTCGCAGGAGCGGGAATCGGCGCGGTCGCGGGTGGGCTTGCAGGCGCTGCGACCGGCGAAGCGGTGGTGAAAAAGAAGGCGGCTTTTATTTCCCGCGAGGATTTTTTCAGCCGCCGCATTTCGCTCGTGGAACGGCAGACGGCGGACCGGCGCAAAGTGAATGCGTCACTCCGCTCGACAGTGGCCACGCAGCAGACGCGACTGGCGGAATTGAAAGCAAGCGGCGCGGCGGCAGACTCGGCTGGCTGGCTGGAACTCCGGAAGAGCGCCGCGAGCGAAATCGCGGCAGTGGATCGGCGCGCGCGGACGTGGCAGGAGACGATCGAGTCGCACAAGGCTTTCGTGGAAAAATATCGCGCCGCTGCGAGGGGGACGCAGCTCGAACCGAACGTCGTGAGCCTGGACGCAGAGCGCACGGAACTGCTCCGCCAGCGCGGCCAGCTCGAAATCATCGCGGCCGGGCCGCGGAAATGAAGATGCGACTTCCGATTGCTCTCGCGGCCATCGCGCTGGCGGGATGCGAGACGACCGGCGACCCGCGACAGGGAGGCTTTTTTGGCTGGAGCGAAGCGAAGGCCCGGACGCGTGCGGAGGGGCAGGCGGAAACGCTCACTCAGGCCGAGCGGCGGCTTGCTGACGAGTCGGGTCGCACGCTTGGCATTCGGGCGCGCGCGAGCGCCGGGACTTCAGAATTGGCGCGCGCCGAAGCGCAGCAACGCCTGCGGCAGGAGCGACTGCAGAGCCAATACGCGGCCACGCTTCAGCGGGCGAAAGCCGTCGAAGACGATGCGTTCACTTCCGCCACCGCGAGCCGCGCCCGTCGGTTGCGGGCGGAGGTCGAGGCCACGTACGGTGATGTCGAGCGCACGCCGGAGGAACGAACTGCCCGCCTGCGCTCGCTCGAACGGGAATTGAAGGCGGAGAAGATCCAGCCGGCACGTTAGCGCGGTCAGGACCGGCGCGCAGCGTCGAGAACCTCGCGCACTTTTCGCGCGAGATCATCCGGGCGGAATGGCTTTTGCAGGATCTCGAACGCGATGACGCCGAGGCCCTGGTCGGTCATGTCTGCCTCGGAGTAGCCGGAGACGAAGAGCACCTTCGCGCCGGGCGCGAGCGCATGCACGCGCTGTGCGACCTCGGCTCCATTCATCTCCGGCATCACCACGTCGCTGATCAGCAGATCGATCGCCGCACCGTGCTCCTCGGCCAGGCGGACTGCTTCACGCCCTGTCGGCGCGGTGAGCAGATCGTAGCCGTGCTCGCGCAGGACGATGCTCATCAGATCGCGCACGAGTTCATCGTCCTCGACAAAAAGAATCGTCTCTGCCCGTGCGAGGGATATGGCAGCAGCAGATGCCGTCTCGGCAAGATCGAGCGCTGCGTCTTCGCGCGGCAGCAGGATGCGGAAGGTGGTGCCGACACCCCGCTCGCTCCGGACGATGATGCCGCCGCCGGTCTGCCGCACGATCCCATAGACGGTCGAGAGCCCGAGCCCCGTGCCCTTGCCCGGCCCTTTCGTGGTGAAGAACGGCTCGAAAATGCGGCTCCTCGTCGCGGCATCCATGCCAGCGCCGGTGTCGCTGACTTCCAGCGCGACGTAATCGCCGGGCTTGAGCTGCGCCTCTCCGTCTTCCTCGGCCAGCGTGAAATTGACCGTCCGGATCGTCAGCCGCCCTCCGCGCGGCATGGCGTCGCGTGCGTTCACGCCGAGGTTCACGATGACCTGCTCGAGCTGCCCGGCATCGGCACGCACCCGCCAGAGCTCTGCGGCGGGCTCCGTGCGGATTTCGATGTGCTCGCCGATGATGCGCTGGAGCATCTTGTGCAGGCTCGTCACGATCTGGTTGAGATCGATCACCTTCGGCTGGAGCAGTTGCTTCCGGCTGAATGCGAGAAGCTGCCGCGTCAGTCCAGCGGCCTGCTCGCCGGCTTGGTGGATGACCTGTGCATCCTGCCGCCCCGCAGGATCGTCCTTGAGGCGGCGCGTGAGCAGATCTGCGTAGCCGATGATGGCGGTGAGCAGGTTGTTGAAGTCGTGCGCGACGCCGCCCGCGAGCCGCCCGATGGCGTCCAGTTTCTGCGAATGCAGCAGCATCTCCTCGGTGTGCCGCAGCGCCTCCTGCGTGGCGGCGCGCTCGCGGGTCTCGCGGATGAGGTCTTCGCCCTGATCGTAAAAGCGGTGGATCAGCCGGGAGAGCTCGCCGAACTCGGACTTGCGGCGCTCCAGCGGTGCGATCGCGGCCATGTCGCGTCCGCGCAGTCCGCGCACGAGCAGACCGAGGGGACGCTGGATCGCATAAACGAGCACAAGGTAGAGGATGGCGAGCAAGGCGAGCGAGCCGGTGAGGAGCGCGCGAAAGAGCTCCTCGGATCGCTTCTCGAGTTCTTCGATTGCGCTGGAGCGGCTCGACAGCACGAGATTCCCGATCGGCAGTCCCTTCCAGTCATTGAGCGATCGCGCAAGAGTCATCACCGCGCGTCCATTTTCCGGCTGCACTGGCGCGGCTCCCTCGCCGAGCAACTCCATGCGATCATCGCCGGAGAGGAGTGCCATCTCTTTCACCGCGACCTCGTCGAGCAGGCGCCCGGCGAAGAAGTAGCCTTCCGCGGGCTCGGTTCCCTGCTGGTCCCACGAAGGGTGGATCCGCGCGCCGCGGACCTCGATGAAGCGCGGCCCTGCGCCGCCGCCGGGAGCAAGGGCGAAGTAAAAATGGCAGTCGCGCTGATGGCGGAAAAGCGTCTGCACATTGGCGGGGGCAAGCGGCAGCGTGAGTGCCTCGGTGAAAGCCTTGAGCTTATTGGGGAAGAAGAGCGAACCGTCGCGCCGGCAGACCCAGAGCGCGTGCGCGCCATAAAACTTGAGCGCCGCTTCATCCCACATCTTCTGCGCCATCTCCGTCTTGCCATTGACGATGGCGTCCACGGTGTCGTCGATCGCGGCGAAATGCTCGACCATCTTCGAGAGCGTCTCACTCTGGTGCTTTAGAATGCCTTTGGCGTTCTGCTTCCATGCCGCTTCCCTCTCGATTGCAAGTTGCGCGAATTTCTGCCGCTCGATCCTGCGCACGGCGAGCAGGCCGAACGTGAAACCGGCGGCAACCGCTGCGAGCAGCAGCAGGATGGTGAGGCGAACGCGCATGGACTATTCGATCCGCTTGAGTGAGACGATCCGCAGACCGCCGCGCATCTCGCGCAGGGTGAACGACACGTCTTCCGTGAGCGCGCGCGGCTGGCTGGTGGGATTGCTCACTTCGGTGCGGATGCGCGCGGTGACGATGACCTCCCCGTTCCGCGCGGGATTGGCCGTGGCGATGCGATTGATCAGTGTGTAACGCCGCCGCGGCCATCGCTCGTTTTCGCGCAGGTGCGCCGAGCGGAGGAAGGCGCGCTCGACGAGCCCGTCATCGAAATAGTCGATCGTATCGGCAAAGAGTCCGATCTCGCGATTCACGTCGTCGCCCATCCGCGCGGCAAGATATTGCTGCACGAGCGCGCACCCTTTCTCAAGTAGCGGATCGGATGCGGCAGCCTGGATTCCCAAGGCGCGCAGCGTGTCGCCGTCAAGCTGGCCGCTCTGGTCGATGCCCTTGAGTTCCTGGAGCCGCCGGATTGCGGCAGTGCTGGCGGCGGACTGGCGCCCATCGATGGGGCCGAAGTAAAGCTTCCGCGCACGGAGTTCCTGCTGCACGGAGCGGAGGACATCGTCACCAAAAGTCTGTCCACCGAGCAGCAGCATGAGCAGCACCACGCGAGCCATGGTTCGCGCACCAGAAAGCACGTGCCGGGTTTCGAGAGATGCTGACGGAGAGTCGCGGAAAGATTCCCTTGTCGTCATGCAGGCGGGTTCAATGCGACTGATGAATCACGGATTCGTGAGATTCGGCGACCACATGTCGCCTTTCACCTCGGGGGCCTTGCCATCGGCGGGGAAGGTGGCTTTCACTGCTTCGCGCAGCTTCGCGGAAAGCTCCGCGACGGTCGTCGCGTGCGCGGGATCTTCGGCGAGATTCGCCTGCTCCTTCGGGTCTTTGTCGTGGTCGTAAAGCTGGCGGCCCTGCCTGCCTTCGTCCCACTCCGTGTAGCGCCAGCGCGCGGTGCGCAGCGTGTAGCCGATGAAACG
>JBDSAR010000542.1:0-3518 GCA_039922035.1 Chthoniobacteraceae bacterium | reverse complement strand
TCTGGGCCGTGAGCAAGGGCGAGGACCGCTACCGTCGCGGGCTCTACACCTTTGTTTATCGCGCATTGCCGCCGCCGTCGCTGAATGTCTTCGATGCCCCCGAGGGCCTGAGCACTTGCACGCGCCGCACCCGCAGCAATACGCCGCTGCAGGCGCTCACGCTAATGAATGACGGCAGCTTCTTCGAGTTCGCCACTGCGCTGGAGAAGATCATCCAGAAGGACGGGATCGAGACGGCATTTCGTCGCTGCACTTCACGCGCACCGAAAGCGGACGAACTCTCGATTTTGAAAAAACTCGACTCGCTCAATGCGGCCCGCGCGCTGCTGAACCTCGACGAAACCGTCACCCGCGAATGAACGCCATGAACTCCGAACTCGCTCTGCGCGCAATGACGCGTCGCCACTTTTTCAGCCGCTGCTCGATGGGCATCGGCTCGCTTGCACTCGCTTCGCTCATGGCGGAGCGCGGGCTGGCGGCGAATCCTGCGGTGAAGATGCGGAACCCACTGGAGCCGAAGAAGACGCATTTTCCTGCGAAGGCGAAGAATGTGATTTTCCTCTTCATGGCGGGCGGGCCTTCGCAGCTCGATCTCTTCGAGCGCAAGCCTCAGCTCACCGAACTGAACGGCAAGCCGATCCCGGAGAGCTACACGAAGGGCAAGCGGTTTGCCTTCATGGACAGCAGCCATCGAAACAATCTGCTCGGGTCGAAATTCAAATTTGCGCAGCATGGAAAATCGGGCGCGTGGGTGAGCGAACTGCTGCCGCACACGGCGGGGATCGTGGACGACATCAGCATCGTCACGACCTGCAAGACCGATCTCTTCAATCACGCGCCGGCGAAACTTTTCATGAATGCGGGCAGCGGGCTTTTTAACCGGCCGAGCATGGGCGCGTGGGTCACGTACGGGCTCGGCAGCGAGTGCTCGGATTTGCCGGGCTTCGTTGTTTTGCAAAGTGGACCGCGTGGGCCGCGCGGAGGTGCGGTGCTGTGGGGCAGCGGAGTGCTGCCGACCACTTATCAGGGCGTGCCGCTGCGCAACACGGGCGACCCGATCGTCAATCTTTCCACGCCGCAGTCCATCGCCGCGCCGCAGCAGCGGCAGCTCGTGGACGCGGTGCGCGAGCTGAATCTCAAGCGGCTCGTGGAGACGGGCGACGAGGAAATCGCCACGCGCATCAATGCGTACGAGATGGCCTATCGCATGCAGACGAGCGCGCCGGATCTGATGGATACCGCGGGTGAATCGCAGGCGACGCTCGACCTTTACGGCATCAAGGATCCGAAGGAGACGAGCTTCGCGCGGAACTGCCTGCTCGCACGGCGACTCGTCGAGCGCGGGGTGCGCTTTGTGCAGCTTTACGACACAAACTGGGATCACCACGGCGGCGTGACGGAGAATCTCGAAAAGCATCTCCCACTCAAGAGCGCAGACATTGACCGTGCATCCGCCGCGCTCGTGCGCGACCTCAAGCAGCGCGGGCTTTTGGACAACACGATCGTGATCTGGGGCGGCGAATTCGGCCGCACGCCGATGGGCGAAGTGCGCGAGTCCACGGGGCGCAATCATCACATTGATGCGTTCACGATGTGGTTTGCCGGCGGTGGATTCAAGGCGGGCACCGTGTATGGGCAGACGGATGAGTTCGGCTTCGGTGCCGTCGAAAACCCCGTCCACGTCCACGACATCCATGCGACCATTTTGCACCAGCTCGGCCTCGATCACGAGCGGCTCACGGTTCGTTCGCAGGGGCTCGATTTCCGACTGACCGGCGTGGACCCGGCGCATGCGGTGAAGGGGATCCTCTCGTAGCGAAGAAAATGGAATGCGCATTGCCGGCTGCCTGCGGCAGGCCACTCGCGTTCCGCTCGAATCCGCTGCGGGGGTTCGATGCGCGTGACATGCGGAGCAAACGTGCGCGGAGCGTCCGTTCCAACTTGCTTAGCGCTCGGGAAACCGTGCATGGTGCAATCGTGCGTTTGCCGTGATAGGTGATGTCCGAAGACCAAAGCTCCATTCCCCCGCAGCCCGCTCCCCTGCCTCGACCGCCGCAGGGGAATGCCGTAACTTCGGGTGAGATACCGGGCCTGTTCGGCGCGGCGCGGCGTTTGGTGAGTGGCGATTGGGAGCCTCCGACACCCGAGGAGTTCCGCGTGCGTCTTCCCGATTACGAAGTCACCGAGCTGATTGGGCGCGGCGGCATGGGCGCGGTGTACAAAGGCTGGCAGAAAAGCCTCAGCCGCTTCGTCGCCATCAAAATCCTGCCGCCCGGCCAAGAGGGCGGTGATGCGGATTTCGCCGCGCGGTTCAAGCGCGAGGCCGCGGCACTCGCGCAGCTCAGGCATCCCGGCATCATCCACGTGCATGATGCCGGCGAGAAAGCTGACGGCCTGCTCTACTTCGTCATGGATTTCGTCGCGGGCACCGACTTGCAGAAGATACTCGCCGCGCGAGGGCGGCTGCCCGCGGAAGAGGCGCTCGGCATCGCCGCTCACGTCCTCGATGCGCTCGCTTACGCACACGAGCACGGGGTCATTCACCGAGACATCAAGCCCGCGAACATCATGGTAGATGACAAGGGCCACGTGCTTGTCGCCGACTTCGGCCTCGCCAAGAGCACCCAGCCAGGCGCGTCGCATCTCACGACCAGCCAGGTGACCATCGGCACACCCGACTACATGGCGCCCGAGGCGCTGAAGGCCGCGGCAAATGTGGATGCGAGGGCCGATCTCTTCGCTGTCGGCGTGATGCTTTACGAGATGCTCACCGGCCAGCTCCCGCGCGGGCGTTTCGAGCCGCTGTCGCGCGCCGTACCCGGCCTCGACAAGCGCCTCGACCGCATCGTGGATCGCGCGCTCCAGTCGGAACGCGACGCGCGTTATTCCAGTGCCGTCGAATTCCGCACCGCAGTCGGCACCGTGCTCTCGCGCACCGTGGCCCGGCGTGCGACACCCAATCGCCCCGCACAGCGCACAGAGGGCCAGCGCTCCGTTGCGCGGCGCAAGGCTTCGCGCCCTGCGCAGGGGACTTCCTATGCAAAGCTGATCACTATCGGCGTCGTCATCCTTGCCGTCCTCTGCACGCTCGGCTGGTCCGCTTGGAAAAACATTCGCGCTGGCACGCCTTCCGCCGGCGAGAGGCCGGCCGTCGTCTCCCCCGGTGCCGGGGGCGCAGGGCCACTCGCGGCATCCTCCGGACCGTCTGCCCCGAGTGTCGTTCCATGGCGCGATGCGTTCGCCGAGCCGCCGCTGAGTGAGTTCATCAGGAATTCGGAACACACCACGCAGGGCTACCTCTTGCCAAAAGGCAACCATTGGAAATACCCCGCACAGGCGGTTTCCGAGGGTGCGCTGCGCGTGCGTGCGACGAGCGAGGACAGCCGGATGATCCTGAATTTCCATCACGATGACGGCGGCGTCGGCGGTGCCGCCCGTGTCTTTTTCAGGCCGGGGAAACTCGTCCTGGCTTACAACGTCCGAAATGATGCGCCCAACACGCTGCTCGTTGAGAAGGA
>JBDSAR010000541.1:0-1773 GCA_039922035.1 Chthoniobacteraceae bacterium | reverse complement strand
GGATGGCGTGACGGAGAAATTTGCAGGCACGCCTTTCCGTGCCGACACAAAATCACCAGCGCACGCGGGCACCACGCCGGAGGACTGCGATCCCGGCGTGGCCGGAAATGTCTCACTGGAAAATGCGGCGCTCACTCCGACATTCGGACGCACGGTGCATGTCACGCCCTCCGGCACAGGCGAGCGCGGTGAGATCAGCATCGCGCACATCCTCTCGCCGGCGAATCGCAACGCAATGCGCCGCGGCGAACTCATCCACGATTGGCTGCGGCAAATCGGATGGCACGAGGACGGACTGCCGGATGCAGAGCAATGGATCACCTCCGCCGTTGAAACCGCACGCGAACTGGAACGCCGCGACGTCGCGACTTGGGCACGTGGTCTCATCACCGAAATCCAGACCGCCGGCACCGAACTTCACCGCGCACTTTCACGCCCAACCGCAGGCACAGGCGAGAAGATCGAACTGTGGCGCGAGCGCAGGTTCGCAGTTGTCCGCGAGACCGGCGGACGCAATGAAGTCATCAGCGGATCCTTCGACCGCGTCGTCCTCTGGCGGGACACAAATGGGAAACTGCTCCGCGCGACGATCATGGATTTCAAGACCGACGGCTTCTCGTCGTCAGAAGAGCGCAGTGCCATCGAGGCCCGCTACGTTCCGCAGCTCGAGGCTTACTGCGACGCGCTCTGCCTGCTCTGCCCCGAATTGGAAAAACGCGCCGTCAGCGCGTCGCTGGTCTTTGTCTCCGCTTGAGGCGGCGAAGTCGTTCGCACTTTACGCAAGAATCTCCTTCACGACGCGTCCGCCCTGGTTGTCGGTGAGCGAGACATCTGCGCCGTTGCGCTTGAAGGTCACCTTCGCGTGATCGAGACCGAAGAGCTGCATGAGCGTGGCGTGGTAGTCATGGTGATTCACGACATCCACGGCGGCCTTGTGGCCGATCTCATCGGTCTCGCCGTAGGTCGCGCCGGCCTTGAATCCTCCGCCGGCGACCCACATCGAGAAGCCGTTCGTGTTGTGATCGCGGCCGACGACGTCGCGTCCGCCGTCGTATTGGATGACGGGCAGGCGTCCCATTTCGCCGCCCCAATGCACAACCGTCGAGTCGAGCAGGCCGCGTGATTTCAAATCCATCACAAGGCCGGCAGCGGGCTTGTCCACGTATTTGCACGCGGCGGGCAGGCTGCCGATGATGCCCTTGTGGTGGTCCCACGTCTGATTGCCGGTGTAGAGCTGCACGAAGCGCACGCCGCGCTCGACGAGCCTGCGCGCGATGAGGCAGCGCGTGCCGAACTCGACGGTCGCGGGATCATCAATGCCGTAGAGCCGCTTCGTCGCGTCAGTCTCGCCGCTGATGTCGAGCACCTCCTTCGCGGCGGTCTGCAATTTCGCGGCGAGCGTGTAGCTCGCGATGCGTGCATCGAGATCCGTCTCGCCGGGATGGCGCGCGAGATGGCTGCGGTTCATCTGATCGAGGAAGCCGAGATAATTCCCCTGCGCCTCGCCGCGGAGATGCGGCGCGGGATCGAGGTTCGGAATACGCGGCTCCTTCGGGCGGATGACGGTGCCTTGGTAGATCGAGGGCAGCCAGCCATTGCTCCAGTGATCCACGCCGAGCACCGGCAGCCCGCGCGGATCGGTGAGTGCGACGAATGCGGGGAGATTCTGCGCCTCGGAGCCGAGCGCGTAGGTGAGCCAACTCCCGAGCGTCGGGCGGCCGCCGAGGATGCGGCCGTTCTGCATCGCGTAGATGGACTGGCCGTGATTGCTCA
>JBDSAR010000540.1:0-1673 GCA_039922035.1 Chthoniobacteraceae bacterium | reverse complement strand
CTTTCCAATCGCTCAAATGATTCAGCGGCGAGCCCCGCCGATGCTTCCTGCACCGCAAGTTTGTATTGCTCGATGAAGCTCCGCTCCCCGCTCGTTTTCGCCCGAGCGGGATCTTGCCGGCGAATCGCGGTCAACTCAGCGGCCTTCAACCCCGAATACTTTTCGATGGCCCTCAGCGCGTCCGACGCCTCCACCGCCCCGTGCTGGTGCGTGTCGCCGGAGCAGATGATGCGTCCGCCATTTTCTTTCACGTAGCCCAGCAGCGCCTGCATTTGTTTCGCACCGAGCTGGCCAGTTTCATCGACGATCACCACTCCGGCGGCGAGCATTGATTTTCGCGCGAGGAATTCGCTGACCGTTTGCGCGCCTACGAATCCAGCTTCCTGCAAATCAATCACCTGTTGGCGCTGCGGCGCGATGACGTGAACGACGTGGTTGGAGGCTTCGAGACCACGCAGCACCTCGCGCAACGCGAAGCTCTTGCCAGTGCCAGCAGCCCCACGAAACAGCGTCAGGAAATCCGCTGACCGCAAGATGCGTTCGACCGCGCGGCGCTGCTCTTCATCCAGGGAATCAGCCGCGATATGCTCCGCGTTGAACGGGCGATGCTGCCCTACCCCATCCTTTGCGATTTGAAGAATATCCCATTCGCGACCGAGGACTTCCTGCGTCGTCAGCTTCCGAGGTTTGCTTTCATCCCGAAGATAACCGCGCTTCGCTGTCATCGACTTGAGCGCCGCGATTTCTATTTCGCTCCCGCGCGCAAATTCGAGAGCGTGCCGCCAAAGTTCGTGTTCGCTCACGACGGAACGCCGATCAAACAAGTGCTCTTCCGCCCAGCTCAATGCTGCCACCGCATCATGCGGCCGCATCTTTGAACGCTTTCCATTTTCAGCAGGCAGGCCGGCGAGTTCAGCGCGCTCACCTTTGGTCATTTGCTGTTTCCAAATGCCCGCCAATTTGTCGCGTCTGACGTTCTTGATCTTTCGCGAACGCTCATCGTGGCCGATGTGCTCGCGGATGTCGGCGACATTGCCCGACGCCTTTTCCGGCTGTCTAGCAAGTAGCTCGCGCGTCTTCTCATCAATCTCCGCGTGACGTTTGGAGAACTTGTCCCGCAGTCCGGGCGAAATGCCTTTCAGTTCAAAATCCCCGCGCCGATGATTTTCGATTCCATATCCGAAGCCGATCAATGCACGGGCCAGCTCGTGGTAATAGACGTTCTCGACATACTTTTGCGCGCGGAGCATTTCGTAATTCTGAAGTGCTTTCCACCGGCCTTCGGTGGCATCGTGAGTCGCGTTGAAAAGGATGCAATGGCTGTGCAGATGCGGGTCGAGGGCGCGCGAGGTATCGTGATGAAAGATTGCGCCCACTACATTTCCGGTTTCCCGATCGGACAAACTTCCGGCGCGGCGCACGCGGGTTGAGGCGAATTGTTCCAACTCCCCCATCGCGACGGAAACCGCCCGGCTGTGCGCTTCGATAATACGCTCGTCACCACCAGCGAGCGCGGCGATGGAAACTGACTTCGGCGGGGATAGCGTAAAATCGTAAAACACCCGCCGATTCGCCGCATTCCGCTCGCCTCCATTTTCATCCAGCTCGCGCCGGAGATTCTTTCGGCGCTGCGTCAATGACTCGCCGGTTTGCGGATGATGATTCTCGCACAG
>JBDSAR010000539.1:0-4977 GCA_039922035.1 Chthoniobacteraceae bacterium | reverse complement strand
ACGCGATGGACATGGTGATGCGCGAACTCGACGTGCTGCTCGACGACGATCAGGTGAGCCAGGGCGGGCTGAAAATTTACACGACGATCGATCCCGTGCTGCAGGACGAGGCGCAGAAATCGCTCGACCGCGCGCTGACGAAAATCGAGCAGAAACCCGGCTACGCGCATCCGAAGAAATCCAGCTACAGCGACGAGGATCGGAAGGAGGAGAAGCCGACGGAATATCTCCAGGGTGCAGTCGTGGCGCTGGACAACCGCACCGGCGCAATTCGCGCGCTCGTCGGCGGGCGCGACTATCACGACAGCAAATTCAACCGTGCGATCGATGCGCGGCGCACGGTGGGCTCAACGTTCAAGCCGTTCGTGTACGCGGCCGCCTTTGCCAGGGGCCTGTCGCCCGAGACGCCGATCAGCGACGGGCCGATCGAGGCCGGCGAGATCGCGCACGGCGGCGGGTGGCATCCGGGAAACAGCGACGACCGATTCGGCGGCATGATGCCCGCGGAGGAGGGGCTGATCCATTCGCGCAATACCGTGAGCATCCGGGTTGGGAACCGTGCGGGGATCGAGAGCGTGGCGGACCTCGCTACGAAAGTCGGCCTGCCGGAAATCCCCGTGAACGCGCAGAGCTACATCGGCAATTTCGGCGCATCGCCAAAGGAGGTCACCGGCGCCTACACCGTGCTCGCGAACGGCGGCGTGCGCCGGCAGAGCTACCTGATCGAGCGGATCGATTCCGCAGATGGCGAAATCATTTTCCGCGCCTCGCATATCTCGGTGTCTGCCATGGATCGCGGAGTCAGTGCGACGACCGCGGCTATCATGGGCGAGATCATGACGCGTGGCACCGCCGCCTCCGCGAAAACACTCGGATGGACGAGGGCCGCCGCCGGCAAGACGGGCACGACGGACGGTTATCACGACGCCTGGTTTGTCGGATTCACGAATTCGCTCACGTGCGGCGTATGGGTCGGCCTCGACAAGCCCGCGACCATCGTGCCGAAGGGCTACGGTGCCGCGCTTGCGCTGCCCGTGTGGATGGATGTGATGAAGCGTGCGTCCGCCGAAAAATATCCGACGCTGCCGATCAAGGGCGGCGGTGGCGAACGTCCGAGCGCACAGCCTGCGCCGGTGGCGAAGACCGACGGTGGCGCGAATCAGGACGGCGGACTGCGCAAGCCCGACAAGGAGAGCGGGGGGATGCTGCGCTCATTCAAGAAATTCTTCGGCGGCAAGTGAGAGGGTCGCGGTTTCGACAGGCGGCTGCTCCCGGGCGGAGCACGCGACTCGCGTGCCCCACATGGGAACAGCGGCCGATTGTCAGCGTGATTTTCATGCGCCAGCCCTGAGACAAAATGCGGATTGATTTGCCGGAGGCGTGCGATGAAAAGCCCAGTGTTGTTTTTCCGAATGAAAAGAGCCTGCCCGAACACGTGAGCCATCGCATTGATCGATTTGAGATGAAGTTTGAAGTGTCGGCGGCGCAGCGTGGCGTGCTCATGGAACAACTCGTTCCTTGCCTGCGGGCAGATGAATATGCGGGTGCCGGCGCGCGCTATCCCGTGGTGAGCCTCTATTACGACAATGCCGATCGCGATTGCTATTGGGAAAAGGCGCGCAGCCTTCCGAGTCGCCGCAAGCTCCGTGTGCGCGTCTATGGCAGTCGCGATGGCGCGGTGCCTTCCGTGTCGTTCGTCGAGATCAAGCACAAGTGCGATGGCCGTGGTGTGAAGCGCCGCGTGATGCTCCCTCTCGCGCAGGCGCTGCGTGTGTGCGATGGCGCGGAGCCCGTGGGGGTGACGCTCAGTGAATCCGACTGTCGCATCGTTGCCGAAGTGCATGACCTGGTGAAGCGCCGCGCCTTCAGGCCCGTGATGGTCATGCGTTACGATCGCACCGCTTTCGCCGGCGCGGAGCCGGGGAGCGATCTGCGCGTGACTTTCGACGAGGGAATCCATGCGAGGCTCGACCATCTCGTGCCCGATCCCGACGACCGGCGCTTTGACATGAGCCGTGAGATGCACGGCGCGGGCGCCGCAGTCATGGAGGTGAAGGTGACCGACTGCATCCCGTATTGGCTCAGCCGCGTGATCTCCGCCACAGGCTGCCAGATGCAGAGCCACTCAAAATATTGCAGCAAGCTCGAAAGCGACGATCCGGTGCTGCACGCGATGCTCTCGCCGAAGTGGCGCACACGCTGTTCTTCACGAGGCATGGAAAAGGGAGCGGTCCATTCGCTGATGCCTGCCACGCTACTTTTGCCGGCCGTCGGCTGAACTTTCCATGCACCTTCCATTCACTTCCATTTCACCGCTGCTTGCCGTCGCGGACACTGCCGCACCAGAGAAACTCGGTCCGCTGTTCCGGGCGCTCCAGAATTCCCCGGCGCTCCGGCCGCTGGTGGACTTTTTCAATGTCACGCTTGGCTTCGCGTCCGACGCACCGGGGTTGGTGGAGATTCTCTTCGCGGCGCTGCTCACCTTCTTCCTCACCTCGCTGATCGCTGCGCTCTACAAGGCGACCTTCCGTGGTCCGAAGCTTTCGCAGGATTATATCCACACCCTCATCATCCTCGGCGTGGTCGTGTCCGTCATCGTCATGGTGATCCGCAGCGGCGATGGCCAGCACGCCATGGCTACGGGCTTTGGGATGTTCGCTGCCTTCTCGATGATCCGCTTCCGCACTTCGCTCGGCGAGGCGCGCGATGTGGCGTTCATTTTTTTCGCGATGACAGCCGGGCTCGGCGTCGGCGCGCGGCAATACGGGCTCGCGGCGGCAACGACGGTTTTCATCTGCGCAATCATCTACTGGTTCTCGCGGCGCAACTGGTTCGCACCGACGCGCGCGAGCCACTACCTGCGCATCCGCGTGACGAATGACATCAACTACGACATCGCATTCGAGGAAGCATTCGGAAAATTCCTCGAACGCCACGACCTCATCTCCGTGGAATCCATCCAGGCGGGAATGATGACCGAACTCCGCTACAACATCTGCCTGCGCGGGCAGCACCGGCCGGGTGAACTCGTCTCCGCCATTCAGCAAATCAACGGCAACAACCGCGTGCTGCTCACCTCCACGGCGCCGAACCGGACGCTCGGCACGGACTAGTAAAATGTAGCCGCAGACGGAAGGAGGCGGGCACTCTTTCCGGTGTGCGAGTCGGGATGCGGATGCCAGGTGGAAAATCAGCCCGCCTCCTGCCGTCGGCGGCTACGGTGCCCCCATTTTTCCCCTCGGAAAACTCGCGCACTCTGCGACCCTCCGCGCGATGCCCGGCACGCCCCCGCAATCCTCCCTCTCGCCGCTGCTCGATCCCGAGGCGATCCAGAAGACCGAGTATCTCGGCCTGCAGGCGCGCACGATCGTCGAGGGCTACATGGCCGGGGCACACAAGTCGCCGTTCCGCGGATTCGCGATCGAGTTTGCGCAGCACCGCGAATACGTCCCCGGCGACGACACGCGGCATCTCGACTGGAAGGTGCTCGGCCGCAGCGACCGCTACTACATCAAGCAATACGAGCAGGAGACGAACTTCGTCGCGCACCTGCTCCTCGATGGCAGCGAAAGCATGCGCTACGGCTCCGGCAGCGTGACGAAGCTCGACTACGCGCGCGTGATGGCCGCGTGCCTCGCATATCTCATCCTGCTCCAGCGCGACGCCGCCTCGGTGACGGTCTTCGACGACAAGCCGCGCGAGCACATCCCGCGCACCGACAGCCTCGCGAAAATCCACACGATCTGCGCCGTGCTCGCAGCGTTCAATCCCACGCAGCCCACGGCCATTTCCGAGACACTCGACGACCTCGCGCGCAAGACGCGCCGCCGCGGCATCGTGGTCCTCATCAGCGATTGTTTTGACGACGAGGAAAAGCTCATCCGCGGCATCCAGCACCTGCGCTTTGTCGGCCACGAGGTCATCGTATTCCAGGTGCTCGACCCGCACGAGATGTCGTTCCCGTTCCAGGGCAACGTCGAGTTCATCGGCCTCGAAGCACAGGGCCGAATGCTCACGCGCCCCTCGGAGATTCGGAAAAGCTACCTCGAAGAATTCGGCGCATTTCTCGACCGCATCCGCCTCGGCTGCGAGCGCTGCGGCGCGACGCACATCCGCATCACGACCGATCAGCCGTGGGCCGAAGTCCTCACCGCCTACCTCGCCACGCGGCAGCATCGCTATGGATGACACCATTTTTCAACGCAGAGGCGCAGAGGGGAAATGAGAGTTACGCAGAGGAAATTATGAGGGAGAATGAGATTACTCAGGCGGTGATTGGCGCGACCATTGAGGTTCACAAAATTCTCGGACCGGGGCTGATTGAGCGACCATACGAGGATGCGATGTGTCGTGAGTTCCATTTGCGCGGGCTGAAATGGGAGCGGCAGATGCCAGTCGCGATCGAATACAAGGGCGTGAAGCTCGGCACGCCGCTGGTGCTCGATCTGCTCCTCGAGGAAAAGGTGATCATTGATTTGAAGGCGAAAGAAACGGTGACAGGTCTCGATAAGAAGAAGGTGCTGACTTACCTCCGTCTTTCAAACCTGCGCCTCGGACTCATCATCAATTTCAACGTCGAACTTCTCCGCGATGGGATCACACGCATCGTGAATGATTTCGAGGACAGGGAAGACAACGATGGGAGGGACAAAGACGAGGGTGATCCGCAAGAGCCTCCGAACCTCCATGAATGAGGTGGACAACAATCGAAGCATGATGATGAGGACAGTCGCCGAATCCCGTCACGCCTTCCTCTGCGTACCTCTCACTTCAACTCTGCGCCTCTGCGATTTGATTTCCGCATGAGCTTCCTGAATCCATGGCTGCTTGCGGGGATCGCCGGCATCGCCTCGCCGATCATCATCCACCTGCTTGCGAAAAAGCAGATCAAGCGCGTGGTGTGGGCGGCGATGCGTTTCCTGAAAGCCACCGTGGATCGCAACAAGCGGAAGATGAACATCGAGGACATCCTGCTGC
>JBDSAR010000538.1:0-12479 GCA_039922035.1 Chthoniobacteraceae bacterium | reverse complement strand
GCATGATCCGCTGCGGCATCGGCGACGTGACCGAGCCGCTGCCCGAGGCGGTGCGCACCGCGCTGCACAAGGCGGTGGATGAAATGGGCGTGCGCGAGACGTTCAAGGGCTATGGTCCCGAGCAGGGATATGAGTGGCTGCGCAAGGCGATCGCCGAAAACGACTACCGCGCGCATGGTCTCGACGTCGCGGACGATGAGATCATCGTGAGCGATGGCACGAAGTGCGACTCGGGCAACATCCTCGACATCCTCGGTGCGAAGAATGTCATCGCCGTGACCGACCCGGTGTATCCCGTGTACGTGGATACAAACGTGATGGCTGGCAACACGGGCGATTCCGACGAGCGCGGTGCGTATGCGGGCCTCGTGTACCTCGCGGGAAATGAGGCGAACGGCTTCGTGCCCGCACCCCCGACGCAGCATGTGGATGTCATTTACCTCTGCTCGCCGAACAACCCGACCGGTGCCGCCGCGACGCGCGCGCAACTTGAGGCATGGGTCGCGTATGCACGCGCGAACGGCACACTGATCCTCTTCGACGCCGCGTATGAGACCTACATCAGCGAGCCTGGCATCCCGCATTCGATCTACGAGATCCCCGGCGCGCGCGAGTGCGCGATCGAGTTCCGCAGCTATTCGAAGAGCGGCGGCTTCACCGGCGTGCGCTGCGGATTTGTCGTGGTGCCGAAGACGCTGCTCGCCACGACTGCATCCGGCGAAAAGAAGCCGCTGCATCCGCTCTGGCTGCGGCGGCAGACGACGAAGTTCAACGGCGTCGCCTACATCATCCAGCGCGCTGCCGAGGCGCTTTATTCGAGCGAAGGCAAGGCGCAGGTGCGCGCGCTCGTCGAGCACTACATGGGCAATGCGCGCATCCTCCGCGATGCGGCGCAGGCGGTGGGCTGGAAGACTTGGGGCGGCGTGAATGCGCCCTACATCTGGGTGAAGTGCCCCGGCGGTCTCGGCTCGTGGGAGATGTTCGACAAGATGCTCGGCGAGGCAAACGTCGTCATTACTCCAGGCGCTGGATTCGGCGCTGGTGGCGAGGGCTACTTCCGCATCAGCGCGTTCAACTCGCGCGCGAATGCAGAGGAAGTCGGACGCCGGATCAAGGCGCTGAAAATTTAGCGCGCAGCAAAAATCACCGGCGGCGATTCGCTTACGGAGGCGAATCGAATACTCCTTGGCGGCACGGCGCTTTGAAATACGTTCGCGCCATGTCACGCAGGATTGCAGGTCGTTTGTGTTCGCTGGTCGCGGGAGCTTCTGTTCTTGCCGCGGGTTTCAGTGGTTGCAAAAAAGCGCCACCGCAGCAGCAGCAGGGGCCGCTCCCGGTCACTTTCGTCACCGTCGTCGAGAAGGAAGTCAGCGAGTGGGATGAATTCACGGGGCGCATGGAGGCGGTGGAGTCCGTGGAGATCCGCCCGCGCGTCTCGGGCTACATCATGGAGATCAATTTCAAGGCGGGTGCCATTGTCAAAAAGGGCGATCCGCTTTTCGTGATCGATCCGCGTCCGTATCAGGCGGACTTTGACAAGGCTGTGGCGGACCTCGAACGCACGCAGGCCATGCTGGAGCTGGCGCGCATTGACCTCGAACGCGCAAAGGAACTGCGGAACTCGAAGATCATCGCCGCGAGTGAATTTGATCAGAAGGCGGCGGCGCTTACGCAGGCATCCGCCGCAGCGCGCGGGGCCGAGGCGGCGAAAAGTTCCGCGGCGCTGAACCTCGAATTCACGCAGGTGCGTTCGCCGATCGAGGGGCGTGTGAGCAATGAGCGCATCACCGTCGGCAACCTCGTGCAGCCCGGAGCGGGGCAGGAGAGCGTGCTCACGACGGTCGTCTCGATCGATCCGATCTACGTGCTGATTGATGCCGATGAGAACATGGTCCTCAAGTACGTGAAGCTGAACGACGAGGGCAAGCGCAAGACGGCACGAGAGGCGCAGCTCCCAGCGTTCGTTGAACTCGGCAATGAGACCGGATTTCCCCACGAGGGCTACATTGATTTCGTGGACAACCGCCTGGATGCCGCAACCGGCACGATGCGCGCGCGGGTGATTCTCAAGAGCTGGAACCCGCTGCTCGCGCCAGGATTTTTCGTCCGTGTGCGCGTCGCTGGCGGACAACCGTTCAAGGCCACGCTTATAGAGGACAAGGTCATCAGTTCGCAGCAGGGTGTGAAATTTGTCTTCGTCGTGAAGCCGGACAACACGATTGAACGGCGAAACATCGAGGCCGCGACAATGTGGGAGGGATTGCGCATCGTGAAGAGCGGGCTGAAGGATGGCGACAAGGTGGTCTCGACGCGGCTGCAGATTCTCCAGCCCGGAATGCCTGTGATGCCGATGCCGGAGACAAAGGAATCGCCCGCCAAGCCCCCCGGAGCAGCGGTAAAGCCTGCGGAAGTGCCGGCCAAGCCGAAGCCTGCAGTCTCAAGGTGAACGTGCCATGAAGTTCGCCCACTTTTTCATAGACCGTCCGATCTTTGCCGGCGTGATCAGCATCGTGATCACGCTGGTCGGCGCCATCGCGCTGTGGACGCTGCCGATTGCGCAATATCCTGACATCGCACCGCCGACGATTCAGGTCATGGCTGCGTATCCCGGTGCGAATGCAAAGACCGTGGCGGAAACCGTGGCGACGCCGATCGAGCAGCAGATCAATGGCGTCGAGAACATGCTCTACATGTCCTCGTCGAACACGAGCGACGGCATCATGTCGCTCAACGTCACCTTCAAGCTCGGCACGGACATCAATGCCGCGCAGGTGCTCGTGCAGAACCGCGTGGCCGTCGCCATTCCGACTTTGCCGCAGGAGGTGCAGCGCATCGGCGTGACGACCAAGAAGCAGTCGCCGGACATCACGATGGTCGTGCATCTCGTGTCGCCGGACGGCTCGCTCGATTCGCTGTTCACGAGCAACTACGCGCTGCTGCAAATCCGCGACGAACTCGCGCGACTGCCCGGTGTCGGCGATGTGAATGTCTTCGGCGCACGCGAGTATGCGATGCGCGTGTGGCTCGATCCTGAGAAGGTCGCCGCGCGCGGGCTCACGGCGCAGGATGTCACGCATGCCATCGCCGAGCAGAATGTACAGGTGGCCGCCGGTATCGTCGGAGCGCCGCCGGTGCCGCGGGATGCGACGGCATTCCAATACACGATCAACACGCAGGGGCGGCTCGAGGATCCCGCGGCGTTTGGCGACATCGTGATCAAGACCGGTGCGACCGGGCAGGTCACCCGCGTGCGCGATGTGGCGCGCGTCGAGCTCGCGGCGAAGGACTACACGGTGAACAGCATGCTCGGTGGAAAACCCGCAACGGCCATCGGCATTTTCCAACTCCCCGGCACGAACGCGCTCGAGACCTCCGACACGGTGCGTGCGAAAATGAAGGAGCTGAAGACGCGGTTCCCCGCAGGGCTCGACTACGAGATCCAATACGACCCGACGACTTCTGTGCGCGAGTCGATTCACGAGGTGGAGATGACGCTCTTCGAGGCTATCGCGCTCGTGGTGCTCGTGGTGCTCGTCTTTTTGCAGACGTGGCGCGCGACGCTCATCCCGCTCATTGCCGTCCCCGTGTCGCTCATCGGCACGTTTGCGGCAATGGCCATGCTCGGCTTTTCGCTGAACAACATTTCGCTGTTCGGCCTCGTGCTCGCGATCGGCATTGTCGTGGATGATGCGATCGTCGTCGTCGAGGCGATCGAGCAGCACATCGCGAAGGGCATGAGTCCGCGCGATGCGGCGCGCAAGGCGATGGACGAAGTGAGTGGCGCAGTCGTCGCGGTGGCGCTTGTGCTCGGCGCGGTGTTCATCCCGACGGCGTTCATGACCGGCATCACCGGGCAATTTTTCCGGCAGTTCGCGCTGACCATCGCCGTCTCCACCGCGATCTCCGCGCTGAACTCGCTCACACTTTCGCCCGCGCTTGGCGCGATCCTGCTGCAGCCGCACGGTGCAAAGCGCGACCCCGTGCAGAAGCTCATAGACGGTTCGCTCGGCTGGTTCTTTCGCGGGTTCAATCGCGTCTTCGGATGGGCCAGCGCAAAGTATGGCGCGACGGTCGGACGTCTCACACGGCTCGCTGCGGTCGTACTGGTTTTCTACGTCGGCCTGCTCGCGCTCACCGGGCTTGGATTCAAGGTGGTGCCGAGCGGCTTCATTCCCACGCAGGATCGGGGCTACGCGGCGTGCTTCGCGCAGTTGCCGGATGGCGCTTCGCTGGACCGCACGCAGGCGGTCATCACGAAAATGGCGAAGATCGCGCGCGAGGTTCCGGGCGTCCTCGACACGATGGAGATCGCCGGCATGAATCTCTTCGGCGGCAACCAATCGAACACCGGCGCGGTGTTTCTGCCCTTCAAGGAATTTGCCGACCGCAAGGCGCCGAACGCGCAGATGTCCGCGATCCTTGCGACGCTGAACAATCGGTATCGCGCCGAGATCCCCGAGGCGTTCACCGGAGCATTCCCGCCGCCGCCGGTCGCCGGTGTTGGCAATGCGGGAGGCTACCGGCTTTACATCCAAGACCGCGGAGCCGCCGGGCTCGACCAGCTCCAGCAGCAGGCGTTCGGACTCATGATGAAAGCGAATGCCACGCCGAGTCTCGCGGGGAACATCACGACGTTCCGCGCGAATGTCCCGCAGCTCTGGCTCGATGTGGATCGCGTGAAGGCGAAGACGATGAATGTCCCGCTGAGCAACATCTTCGGCACGCTGCAGACGTATCTCGGCTCGTCGTATATCAACGACATCACGCTCTTCGGCCGCACCTACCGTGTCACCGCGCAGGCTGATGCGAAGTTCCGCCTTGTGCCCGAGGACATCCGACTGCTCAAGACGCGCAATATGGCGGGTGGCATGGTCCCGCTCGGCGCCGTCGCGACCGTGAAGGAGGTGAGCGGCGCGGACAAAGTGGTGCATTACAATATGTGGCCCGCCGCTGATCTGAATGGCTCGCCCGCGCCCGGATTCAGCACGGGGCAGGCGATGGAGACTGTGGAGAAAATGGCGAAGGAAATGCTGCCCACGAGCTTCACGACCGAGTGGACCGAGATGGCGCTCCAGCAAAAACTCGCTGGCAACAGCGCGCTCTACATCTTCCCGTTCTGCGTGCTCATGGTCTTCCTCGTGCTCGCCGCGCTCTACGAAAGCTGGGCGCTGCCGTTCGCCATCATCCTCATCGTGCCGATGTGCCTGCTCAGCGCCATCGGCGGCGTGTGGTTGCGCGACATGGACAACAATATCTTCACGCAGATCGGCTTCGTCGTGCTCGTCGGCCTCGCGTGCAAGAACGCGATCCTCATCGTGGAGTTTGCGAAGCAGATCCAGGAGCGCGACGGCAAGGATCGCTTCACCGCCGCCGTCGAGGCGTGCAAACTCCGCCTGCGCCCCATCCTCATGACCAGCTTCGCCTTCATCCTCGGTGTGCTGCCGCTGGTGATCAGTCAGGGTGCAGGTGCGGAAATGCGGCAGGCGCTCGGCACCGCGGTGTTCTTCGGGATGCTCGGAGTCACCATCTTCGGCCTCTTCCTCACGCCGGTTTTCTACGTGGCCATCATGTGGCTCAGCGAGCGCCGCGGTCCTGCAAAAATGATTGCAAGCACGCCGCCCGTTGCGCCGGTGCCGCCGGTCGGATGAAAGGCGCGGCATCCTTTTTCCTGCGCGCGGTGTGCGCAGCATGCTGCATCGGAGGTGCGGCGGCGCACGCGCAATTTGCGCCGGAGGATGAGGTGCGGCTGCGGCGCGATGAGCCGCTGCACTTCAAGGACTCCGTGTTTCGCCAGGGGAAGACGGGCGAGATTTTCAAGGTTGTGAAATACGACCGCGCGAACGGCAGTGTCTTTCTCCTCGCGAACGGGAGCGACGGGAAGCCCTTCGCTCTCCGCTGCGCGGACTCCGCACTGGAGCCCGCGCCAAAGGATGCTTGGGCGCTCGTGCGCGAGGGACTGAATGCCATGCAGCAGGGCGAACTCGAATACGCCCGCACGCGTTTCGTGCGCGCCTCGACCGGTGCTACGGTGGATGACATGGCGGTGAAGCTCGCGCTGCACTGCGAGAGCTTGCGCAAGTCTGCCGCAGAAGTTGGTGTCATACGGGAAGCGCAGCGGAAGGCGCTCATTGAGGTCGGGAGGCTCACGCGCAACGCGCAGGTCGCTGATCATCCAAGTCTGATTCCCGGTGACACCTCGAACCAGATGCGCGCGGAGGAAATGCGCCGGCGGGCGGCGGCACTGCGTGAAAAGTCGGAGAGCGCAATGACGGCTGCGGTGGATGCGCTGTCGAATGCAGTCGAATCGGCGCGTGCGGATGCGAAGTCTCTCACCGAATCCGGGTCGCTCTCGGTCGGCGTGGCCATGTGGGATGCGGTCACGTCCTTTTCCCGGAAGCAGATGCCGTCGGAGCGCCAGCCAGCGGAAACCGAATTGCCCGGACGCGCGGAGCTGACGCGGCGCATCAATGCGGCCAGCGATGCGCTGGCGCGTGCCCGCACAAATTTCGACGCGAGGAGACTTCTCGCGGCACTCGGTGCGCTCGAAAGCGGGCTTGAGGCGGAATCGGGACGCGGCGATCTGAAGCAACTGCGCGAGGTGGTGGCGTCTGCGATCGAGCGTGCGCGTGCGCGGGTGCAGACGGCACGATCCCTTGCGGATCAGCAGCGGCGCGACGAGGCACTTGCAGAACTGGCGAAGGTCGAGGCGATCTGCGCGGACGACAGCGAGGCGCTCGCGCTCGGGAAGGAACTCCGCGGCTCGCCGCAAAAGTAGCGGCTAAGGCAGCGGCGTTCCGCGCGCGGCGGTGAGCAGGGAATACCACTCGCCGCGTGAGAGTTCCAGCGAGTCCGCGGCGGCTGCCTCACGGATGCGGTGGGGGTTCACCGAACCTATAATTGGCTGCATGCGCGACGGATGCTTCAGCAGCCATGCGAGTGCGATGGCGGCATGCGTCACGCCTTTTTCCGTGGCGATTTTTGCGAGCAGCGTCTGCAGTCGGTGCGTTCGTTCATCCTTGGCCGCATCGAGCAGCGATCCTTTTGCGAGCGGGCTCCATGCCATCGGTGTGATGCGTTCGGCGAGGCACTGATCCAGCGTGCCATCCTCGAGGCATGAGAGCGCGGCGAGGCTCACCTCGACTTGGTTCACGATGAGCGGCATCGGGCAGTGCTTCTGCAGTGCGGCAAGCTGCGAGGGGCGGAAATTGCTCACCCCGAACTCGCGCACTTTCCCCATCATGCGGAGTTGCGAAAATGCCGCCGCGATCTCCGCGGGAGCGCCGAGGAAGTCTGGCCGGTGGATCATAAGCAGATCCACGGAGTCCGTGCCGAGTCGCTTCAGCGAGCCTTCGACGGATTCGATGATGTAGGATGACGACGAATCATAGCAGTGCGTGCGGCCATCCCACGGGGGACAGATGCCGCATTTCGTCGCCAGCACGATGCGCTGCCTCATGCCGGGCGTGTCGCGGAGGACCTTGCCAAAAATCCGTTCGCACTCGCCGCGCCCGTAGATGTCCGCGTTGTCGAAGAGCGTGTAGCCCGCGTCGTAGGCGGCGCGCACTGCGGCCATGCCCTCGGTGTCTTCACGGCGCGGGCCGCCCTCGTTTCCGGCGAGCCGCCAGCAACCGTAGGCGAGGCGTGTGGAAGTGAGGGGACTGGTGCCAAGGGTGATTGTCTGCATTGCGAAAGAGCGTACTCGGGGAAAGTGCGCTGTCAGCGTGAAAGGGGAGGAATGTCGTTGGATCGAGGCTGGGGCCCTTGCCTGTGCCAGACGTTTTGCAAATGCAACGTTCAGTGATTGCCTCCCGGGTCGGTTGACAAACGCCCGTCCGGTATTAAAATTATGATATTATGTGTCCCCATCCCCAAAACGCTTCCTACCGACGGATGGTGTCGTCCATTGATTTGCTCCATATTGGCGAACCGAAAACACGCCGTTGCATGGTCGAGGGTCGAAGCAGCGCGTTTTCTGGATTTGTCGGCCAAACTGCGAAGGAAAACCGATTCATTGGGTGCATGGTGCAGCTTCAGACGGCATAAGGGTTCAGTTCCTATCAGATGAAGGCCGTCCTGACTGAGGTGGATGAAATGGCGACCATAGCCTGTCACTCCGCGCGCCGGATCACGGCGGCGGGAAACTAGTGCCGCAACCCACTCTGATGTCGAACCAACCCAGTCTTAGTATATATATTCCGTATATTCGCGATGAACCCCGCCCCACTTCAATATTAGGCATGAGAACCAGACTCCGCCTCCTTGGTCTTTTCATTCTCTCTTTGCTAGCCGTCCGAACGGTGCAGGCGCAGCAATACCAATGGACCAATTTTGCCGGGCTGCCTGGAGGGCCTGGAAATGTGGACGCCACGGGCATCGCCTCGCGATTCAATCGTCCCAATGGCGCTGCGGTGGATGCCTCGGGCAATGTCTATGTCGCGGACAGTACTAACCACACGATTCGCAAGATCACTCCGTCAGGTGCGGTGAGCACCTTTGCGGGCAGCCCAGGGATTGCCGGGAGCACCGATGGCACGGGTAGCGCGGCGCGATTCAATTCTCCCTACAGCCTGGCAGTGGACTCTTCCGGAAATGTCTTTGTCGCGGACACTGCGAACAATACGATCCGCACGATCACCGCGGGAGGTGTGGTGAGCACTCTGGCGGGAAGTGCGGGATTTTCCGGCAGCACGGACGGCACGGGCGGCGGGGCGCGGTTCAACACGCCCTACGGCATTGCCGTGGACTCTTCTGGGACCGCTTATGTCACGGACACCACGAACAGCACGATCCGCAAGATTACCTCGGCGGGTGTGGTGACCACTCTCGCAGGCAGCGCCGGAGCGAATGGCACCAGCGATGGCACAGGGAGTGCCGCGCGCTTTTTTTATCCAGTGGGCTTGGGGGTGGACTCGGGCGGCAACGTCTATGTCGCGGACGACAGGAACTGTGCGGTCCGCAAGATTACCGCGGCTGGTGTCGTCACCACCCTCGCGGGTGACCTGGGCATCCAGGGCACGGCCGACGGAACGGGCAGTGTCGCGAAATTCCGTTTTCCCAAAGGCCTGGCGCTGGACTCGGCGGCGAATATCTATGTCGCGGACAACGGCAATCACACCATCCGCAAGGTCACCCCGGCCGGCGTGGTGAGCACGCTTGCAGGCAGCGCGGGACTCAGCGGCAGCACCGATGGCACGGGCAGTGCCGCGCGCTTTTTTTCTCCCAGTGGCGTTGCGGCGGACTCGGGCGGCAGCGTCTATGTCGCGGACACTTCCAATAACACGATCCGGAAGATCAGCCCGGCAGCGGCGGTGAGCACGTTCGCGGGCAGTGCGCCCAACATCGGCATCACCGACGGCACGGGCAGTGCCGCGCGTTTCAACCATCCGCAAGGTGTGGCGGTGGATCCGTCCGGGAACACGTATGTCGCGGATGAAAGCAGCCACACCGTCCGGAAAATTTCCACCGCGGGTGTGGTGAGCACTCTCGCAGGCAACGCGGGGCAGAGTGGGAACGGTGACGGCACGGGCAATGCGGTGCGTTTCAATTTTCCTCAGGCAGTCGCGGTGGACTCTGCCGGCAACGTCTATGTCGCGGACAAGAATAACTGCACGATCCGCAAGATCACTCCGGCAGGTGTGGTGAGCACCCTCGCCGGCAGCGCCTTTGTGCCCGGCAGCGCAGATGGCACGGGGAGTGCCGCGCGCTTCAGCTTTCCACAGGGCGTCGCGGTGGACTCCGCGGGCATTGTCTATGTCGCAGACAGCGGCAATCACGCGATCCGCAAGATCACTGCGGGCGGTGTGGTGAGCACGTTTGCCGGCAGCGCCGGTTCCAGCGGGAGCACCGACGGCACGGGCAGCGCCGCTCGTTTCTTATCGCCCCAAGGTGTGGCAGTGGACTCCGTCGGTGCCGTCTATGTCGCGGACACTGGCAACAACACGATCCGGAAGATCACTCCCGCCGGCGCCGTGACGACACTGGCGGGCAGCGCGGGCAGCATTGGCAGTTCGGATGGGACGGGGAACGCCGCGCGATTCAATGTTCCGAAGGGACTCGCGCTGGAGGGCGGCGGGAATCTCTTTGTGACGGACACCAATAACCACACGATTCGGATGGTGAAACCGAATGGGGATGTGACGACCATCGGCGGCACGGCTGGCGTCAGCGGGGGTGCCAGTGGTGCCGGCAGCGCGGCGCTGTTTGCGTTCCCCGTGGGAATCGCCGTGTCGGGCACCGGAATGCTGCTGATTGGGGATGGGAGCAACAATCGCATCGCCCAAGGCATGCCGCCGGATACGGTCACGCTCACGCCGGTGCTGACCACGCCTGCGAACATTGCCGTGACGAAAACTCCCGTGAACGTTTCCTTCACCCTGCCTGAGGCTGCGGCGAACGGGACCGTGACACTCACTTTCGCCGGCGGTGTGTCCCGCATCCTCACCCTAGCGAATACGCAGGGCACGGCGGGGACGCATGGATTTTCCTTCAATCCCACGGATCCGATGGCGGCAGCCGAAGTGGTGGCCATCGGCGGCGGCGCGACGGTGCCGGATGGGAACTATGCGGTGACTTTGAGCTATCAGGATGCGCTGGGCAATCCTCCGGCGACTGCGTCATCTGCAAATGTTCTGATCGATACGACTGCACCGACGCTGAACCTGCCCGGCCCCATCACTTTCGAGGCGACCAGCCCGGCGGGTGCGGTGGTGACGTATGCCGCCAGTGCGGGAGATGCCGGGAGTGGCATCGGAACCGCCAGCTTCGTGCCCGGCAGCGGAACGACGTTTTCGATTGGCATGACGACCGTGAACGCGAGTGCCACCGACAATGTGGGCAACACGATGACCGGAAGCTTCACCGTAACGGTGAACCCATCCACGCCGATCCGATACTGGCGCTACGCCTATTTCGAGACGCTGGTGAATGCAGGCAATGCTGCAAACACCGCAGACCCGTTCAACAAGGGCATCCCGAATCTCGCGACTTTTGCGTTTGCCGGACCGAGCCAGAGTCCCGCGACTGCGAGCATCAGCCAGTTTCCGCAGGTTCAGATGAGCGGCGGCAATCTTTTCTACAGCTTCGAGCAGCCCGCGGGCGTGGGAGTTGTCACCTACGGCGCTGAGTGGCGGCCGTCCCTCGATGTTGGAAGTTGGACGCGGATTGACGACACTGGCACGAGTCCAAATCACATCTTCAGCGTGCCGACCGCTGGCTATGAGACGATGTTCATCCGCTTGAACGTGAGCAGCCAGTAGGCGGCGCCGCGCCGTGCCATCGCGCGTTCGGCGAGCAGGGAAATATCCATGCTCAAGAATTGACGGCCCGGAGTCGCCGCAGCCGCGGGCCGTCTTCGGACGGCTGCAAGATTGCTCCCGCAGGACTAGAACGGCACGTCGTCGGCCTGCACGTCGAGGTCCGGGTCGGCGGGCGGGCGAGGCGGGCTCGACGGGGCGCGGCGTTGAGGTGGCGCGCTGCTGCGGGCCGGGGCGGAATGCGAGCCGCCACCTTCCTCGCCACCACTACCGCCTTCGCGGCTGCCGAGGAACTCGAAGCTGTCCACGACGACGCGCAGCTTGCTCATCTTTTTGCCGGACGTCTTGTCGTCCCATTGATCGAGTTTCAGCCGGCCTTCGATGAAAATCGGGCGTCCCTTTTTGAAATACTCGCCGATGACTTCAGCGGTGCGGCCGAATGCCTCAAGGTCAATGAACGTGACCTCCTCGCGCTTCTCGCCGCCCTCGGGAGTGTAAGTGCGGTTCACGGCGATGCCGAAATTGGCGATCGCAGTGCCCTTGGGCGTGTACTTGATCTCGGGATCCCTCGTGAGGTTTCCCATGAGCATGACTTTGTTGAGGTTTGGCATGTGCGCGAGGGTGCTGGGCGTTGGTGTTCCGGGAAAGAGGGCGCGTGGTGCGCGCCCTCGGATGACTTAGGCGGCAGCCTTCTGCTTCGCGAGGCGGGCGTAATGCTGGCGGTATACTTCGCCGTCAAGCGTGAAGCGGGCCTTGATCCGGTCGAGTTCGGCGGGTTCGGCGCTGAAGACGAAGTTCACAAAGTAGCCGCTGTCGAGATCGCCTTTGACGTAGGTGAAGTGGCGCTGGTCCATCTTTTGGACGGACTCGACCTTCGCACCTTCGGTGGCAAAATCTTTTTCGAGGCGCTCGATGATTTTCTGCGCGCTGTCTTCCTTGCCTTTGACGTTGAGAACGAGGAGTCCCTCGTAACGGTGTTTCATAGTGGTGATGTGGGTGTGTGGTTGTTGAATTTGTTCATGGCGGATGGCAGGTCGTTTTCCTGCGCAAACCGGACGGCCTCGACGGCGCGATCGAGAGATTGCTCGACGAGCGCCCGCTCGTCCACGGCAAATCTGCCGAGGACGTGGCCGACAGCGGCACCGGGCTCCGAGGAGCCGATGCCGACGCGCAGCCGCGGGACATCCTGCGTGCCGAGATGTTCGAGGATGCTGCGAAGGCCGTTGT
>JBDSAR010000537.1:0-7962 GCA_039922035.1 Chthoniobacteraceae bacterium | reverse complement strand
CGGGCGGCGAGCCGTTCGGCCATTTGGGCAAAGCCCTTGTCGTTGGGATGGACCGGCGTGGCATCGAACAGGGTGATGTCGTGGTCAATCAAGTCCGGTCCTTCGACGAGATGCAGGTTCGGATCCTTGCGTGCGGCCACGATGTCACGGGCCACCTGGCGGTAGCTCTCCAGATCGGCCACCTGCGCCTTCGGATTCCACGAGGGGGCGACCCACAATGACGTGAGGCAATAGACGGGCACCGTGGGCTGCGCGGCGCGGATGGCGTCGAAGAAGGCCATCATATTGGAGCGGTAGCGCGTGAGTGGTGCGCCGCCCTGCCAGTCGTTGGCGCCCATGAAAACCGAGATGACATCGGCCTTGAGCGATGCCACCACCTTTCCATCCGACGGAGTGGAGGCGCGGCCGCCCAGCCCGAGATTGATGAGCTGCCAGCCGTTCTTCTGCGCCACGAGAAAGGCATAGCTCTTGTCCACCGCGCTGGCGGTGAAGCCGTGCGTGATGGAATCGCCGTAGGCCAGGTAGCGCGTGGTCGGCCGTGCGGGAGGCGCTTCGAAGCGGGCCGCGGCATTGACCTCGACGCCTTGGAAATCCACGGAATCGCCGTAGGGCAGGATCAGTTCGTAATCGTGAAAACCAGCCGCGCCACCGGCGGCCATCGTCACGATCACCGATTCGGGTTCGCGCTTCGGCAGGGTCGCTTTCGTGTGAAAGGTCCACTGCGGCTTGCCCGCTCCATCAATGAGGTAGAGGCCGTTGCTATTCCGCGCGCTGGTGGAGATGTGAAGTTCATTGAAGTAGAGCAGCGCCTTCACGCTGGTCGCATCGGTACGGAAACGAATGCGCGCCCCAGGGTTGTCCCAGCGATACCCCTTCGAAGGCTGGTCGAGAATGCGATCGAACCGCGCGACCTTGGCAGAGGCATCCAGCGGAGACGGTACGAACTCCATGTGCACGTAATCCGAATAGGCGATATTTGCGTCATCGGGGGCGACGATGCGGTGCGCCTGCTCCCGTGCGCCCACGGGGATGAGCGCGCCGGACAGGCAGAGCAAAATCAAACAAATCCAACTGGCGAAGATGCGCACTCTGAAAGCCATACAGACAACGTGAGTAGTTTAACAAGGACTTGCGCCTTCGCGCACTTTGCCGCTTCCCTCCGATTTCCAATGCGTCTTTTATCCCAGACATGAAATCCCTCGCACTACTTGCACTCATCCCCGCATTCACCACGTCCATTTTCGCCGCCGATCTCGGGAAGCTCATCTTTGAAGATGACTTTAACCGGAAGGAGACGCAGACGGCGACGGACGAACCCGGCAACGGCTGGGGCACGAACAGCAAGAGCCGCGCAAAGGGCGATAAGCAGGTGGAGTTGAAGGACGGCGCGATGCGCATTTTCATCAGCCCACGCGCGGACCATGCGGTGTCGGTGACGCACACGGCGGAGTTCAAGGACGGCGCGGTGACGCTGCGCTTCATGCTGGAGGATGCGAAGGACAGCCTCGGCCTCGATTTCGCGGATGCGCAGTGCAAGGAAGTCCACGCCGGCCACCTCTGCGTCGCGAAGGTGGACGCCAAGGCGGTCACGCTCATCGACCATAAGACCGGCGGGATGCGCAACGACATCCATGACGCGCGGACTGCAAAGAAGGAACTGACCGACGAGCAGAAGAAGGCCGTCGCCGGCAAGAGCAAGAGCTTCCCGCACACCACGGAGCTCGGCAAGTGGCACGAGCTGCAGGTGAAAATGGAGGGCGACGAACTCAGCGTGGCCGTGGACGGGAAGGAAGTGGGGAACTTTCACTCGCCGGGAATCGCGCATCCGACCAAGCGCATGCTGCGCTTCTCCGTCCCGCGCAACGCCGTGGTGGACGACGTGAAGATCTACCGCAAGGGCTAGCGCCGGACTTTTGAATCCACCGGCACCAAGAAGCCTCCCCGACGTATCGCTCCACGCCGCGACGGGCGTTAGCGCAGGTGGGCGGCGAGCATCCACACTCCCCACGCCACAAAGACGCCACCTATTCCCGTGCCGAATCGAGTTCCGTGAGGCAGGATTTTTTCGAGGAGAACGAGGATCGTGATCGCCGCGACCCACAGCATGTTCATGACACCCGCGACAAAAAGCAGCGCCATGAGCAGCCAGCAGCATCCGGCGCAATAGGCACCGTGTTCGATCCCCATCCGCAGCGCTCCCTTCCAGCCTTCGCGCCAGCCGCTGAGAAGAAAGCTCAGCGGCGAGCGGCAATGCCTCAGGCACGCGCGCTTCCACGGCGTCCATTGGAACACGCCGGCGAAGATGAGCAGCAGGCCGCCCAGCACCGGGCTGCTGCTTTTCATCATCGGCGAAAGCAGGGCCAGTCCGTGCAGCGCCCATTGCGCCAGCGCCACGACGAGGCTGAATGCGCTCCACACGATGAGGTAGCCGAGCAGGAACAGGCCTGTCGGCATGAACGGTCGCTCCTGCTCGCGGCGCTTGCGGTTCACCTGCGCGAAGGTGAGGATCATCGGCGCAGCCGAGGGAATCATCATGGCGACCATCATCTCCGCCCACATCAGGAAAAGCGGGAGGATCGCAACGGAAGCCCACGGCTTGGTATCCGGCCCGGACATCGCCATTCCGAGGCATTGGCAGACTCCGGTGTCCTCCATCGCCCGGGCCTCCATGAACATATAGACCCAAGCGACAGCGGCGATGCCGATGAGCGTCACGAGCACGATGAGGCGATCCTTGCGAAGCGCGTTTTCCAGTCGAGCCGAGTGCTCCACGCCAGTGATGGGCGTGTCAGTTTCCGTAGCTCACCTGAGTGACGAAGCCCGCCTTATGCGGCCACGAAAAGCTCAGTCCCGGAACATTCACCCGGCACTCCTTGCCAGACACCGCCTCCGCATTTTTGAAGATGAACCCGGTGCCGTGTTCGATGCGCACGGATTCCATCTTCCCGGTGACAGGGTTCTTGATCGGCTCCAGAGCGACGTTCAGCGCTTCGCCGATGCGCACGGAACTGTCCCGTCCGTCGAGGTTGAACTCGATGGGCGCAAACATCGGGTCGAGCACTTTCGAGAAAGTCGTCGCGAGAATCTCGAACGGCATTCCGCCGGCCTGCCCGGAGCAAATGGTCAGGATGGCCTGCCGCTGAGCCGTGCTGGCACGCTCATCAATGATCAGTGCGAGCGTGCCGCCTCCCTCGTGGATGGCTTTCGGCCAATGTGCGGCGAACGCGATGCCGAGGCCATCCAGTGAGACGTCGCCGAAACTGCCCTTGATGATCCTCCACGCGCCGGTGCCCTCGCAAAAGCCGCGCGTCGGCGGGGCTGAGAACTCACAGGGACAACCGTAGTCGCAGTTGCACGCCTGGAGGAAGTCCGCCTCCAAGGCCCATTTGGTGTGGGGCGCGTTCATGCGAAAAAACTCAGCTCATCCACGGTCAAAGGCAATCAACAAAACGCACCGGACTGATTCATGCCGCTGCAGCGTCATCCGCCTGCGCGGTCTTCGATCCTTGCGGGGTGCCATCCTCGGGCGCACTGGGAGCGGCGACATTCCTGTCGCCGACGCAGGCTCGCATCGGTGATGCCATGCTTCACGGGAAAGGGGTGGATGATCTGCGGCGAATTCCGCTCCGGCGGGTTCGTGAGCTGGTGTGCCGGAGGCGCACTCGATGCACGGCGACCGGAATGACTTCGTCGGTCTTCGATTGTCGCCGCTCCCAGTGTGCCTTCGGCACCGTTCGATACGGCCTGTCCAGATGCGAGGACGGTCACGCGGGTTTTCTCCGAAAAAGCAAAAGACCCAGAGGATTCACCCCTGGGTCTTTTGTTGAATTGATTGGTTAAATCGAAAAGCGGCGGGCCTTACGACTTCTTCTCGGTGACTGATTCGCCCTTCTTGTTGTGCTTGTCGGTGGAGACCGTGACCTGTTTGCCGATGAGGTCTTTGATCTTCACTTCTTCGCCTTTGGCGTTGGTGATCTTCGCCGTCGCCGCCAGTGTGATGGCCTCAGTGCCGACCATCAGTTGCTTCTTCTCGGCGTCGTAGGATTTGGCTTCGCCAGTGACGGGAACCTTGATGCCGCATCCGGCATACGAGGCGACGGCCATCATCAACGTGACTGCAATGGTAAGGAGTTTTTTCATGGATCTAGTTTTGGTTCAGTTGGGGTTTGGAACAGGGGAATTCCCGTTCGCGTTGGAGACAGTCCCGAAATCCGCCGTCTCTTAGCAACTCAAATTCTCAAACACATTCCGGTGGCGCATCGGCAGTCCGTGCCCGGCGACGCACTCCATTCCGTGCCGCAAGACGGGACTCGCCTTGGGGTCACGTCCCCCGTATGGAGCGCCCGCGATAACGAAGTATCTCTCCCAAGTTCCCGCTCTCCCACGCATGAAATCCCATTGTCTCCCGCTCCGGTTCCTGGCGGCCATCCTCGCCGTTTCTTTCACCGCCGCCGCCTGGTCGCATCCGGTGCCGGATCTCCCCGTCCGATCCCACTTCGCTTCCGACGGAAGTGCTGAGATTCGCATCGAGGTGGACCCGCGCGGCTTCTCTGACAACCCGGAAGCCATCAACTATTTTCAGAAGACAGCCATCGAAAGCCTTCCCGCCGAAAAGGTGCGGGAGATGAAGGACACCGCCGATGTGTTTGTCGGGCAGCGGCTGCGTTTCTTTTTCGACCCGATCGGCGAGGTGAAGCCGAAGCTCACGTGGGAATTCAGGAAGCTCGGTGATGGCGGCATCCCGTTTGAAACGGACGACGCCACTCTTCTTAAAGGCGACGAAACCGTGCTCGTCGGCTCCTGGAAGACCAAGGTGATCGCCGGCATGACCGGCTTTCGGATCGAGGCCCTCGCGCTGACTCCCGGGAAAATGGGCTCTCCCCTCAGCGTGATGTTCGTCAATTTCATCGGTGGCAAACAGGTCGAGCGCTACGGGGTGCTCTATCCGGGTGAAACGAGTTTCACGCTCGATCTCACCGAACAGGGCATCTTATCGAAACCAGGCGTGCGCACGGAAGGCTCCGTCGGCGTGAAAGCGACTTCAGGCGATTGGCTCTCACTTTTCTTCTCGGAGATCAATCGCGGGTTTGCCCACGTCATCCCGCATGGGCTGGACCACATCCTCTTTGTCCTCGGAGTCTTTCTGATGACGCGGAAATGGAAGCCGCTCGTCCTTCAAGTTTCGACGTTCACCCTCGCCCATACGCTGACGCTCTGGCTCGCTTCGGCGGGGTACGTGAAGCTCGCGCCGAGTATCGTCGAGCCCGTCATCGCCGCCAGCATCGTGGTCGTCGCGCTCGAAAACGTCGTCCACAAAAACTACACCCACTGGCGGCTGCTCATCGTCTTCGCCTTCGGTCTCATCCACGGGCTCGGATTCGCAGCGGCGATGGCGCCCCGGCTTGATTCCAAATCGTCGCTGGTGGTCGGCTTGCTCGGGATCAATCTCGGGGTGGAATTCGGCCAACTGGCCGTGATCTCGCTCGCGCTCATCGCCACTGGGTGGATCAGCGATTCGAAAAAATACCGTCAGTTCGTCGTCATCCCCGGCTCGCTGGTGATCGCAGCGATGGGAATTTGGTGGGTGATCCAGCGCACGTGGTTCAGCTAGGCATCCGGGCGTCGGGAAACGACGGTTGGACCCAAGGGCAAATTATTCGCCTGTTGCATTGCCGCCCGCCTGCGCCGTCTTCGATCCCGGCGGAGGCGGCGTCTTCTTGTCCTGAGGGAGCTGGCTCACGATTTCCTCGCTGAGTCCGATTTCCCCGATGAGCACGCGCACGCGCTCCTCATGCGAGACTGGGCGCTGCTGCACGGTGCCGTCGGCCTCCAGCGAGACGGCTTGGCCAAAGGCGAGGCCGGTCACGCGGTCACCGCGATTGATGCGGGCGGTGACCTCGTAGTTGAAAGGGCTCCAGCCGCGGGTCTCCTCGTAGCGCCGCTGGAAGTCCGCACCGTCCGCGCCGAATTGCTCCAGGCGGCACTCGAAGCCGTCCAGCATGTGCAGCGGCCGCCACGCGATGTGCATTTGCCCGTCGCGCCAAGCGCAGCGGACGCCCCACGCGGGATGCGAGATCTCTGTGGTCCAGCCTGCGAGCAGCAGCGGTTCGCCGTGCAGGATGGAGCAGTCCACAATGACATTGGATGTTTTCGTTTTCTCAACTCCGCCGAAGGTGACAAGGACGGTCCCGTGGTTCGGCTGCGCGCCGGGCGCGTGGAGCATGGTGCCGATGCCGCGCACCGCATCGAAGCCGAGCGCGCAGAGCAGCGTGGTGCAGGCATTCGCCCCAGCCCAGCACGTGCCGCCCGTCCCGTGTCGCAGCCATGCCTCGAAGAAATCCACCGCCGTCCCGCCCGGCAGGAGCCCGCTCGCGCCGCCCTGGACGTGGATGATCTTCCGCACATTGTCGAACGGCACGGTCCGGCACCATGCGGCATACAGCGCGCGCAGGCCGTCGGGAGTCGGCTCGGGCCTGGAGGACAGGCCGAGCTTTGAAAGGACGCGTTCAAGGAGCTTTGGCGGGAGTGTGTTTCCGGTGCTCATGGGAGTGCTGTCTGTGGAAGGAATCTCGATAGCATCTGCGCCGAAAGTGGCGAGGCGTTTTGCCGCAGTCTGCAACGGCGCAGGTCGGGATAGTCAGCGATCGGCAATCGTGCGATTGAAAGTTCAAGACAGCGGCAACCGACGTCTCGAATGCCTTATCGGATTTTCCGAGCCACGCGAATCACAAGACGGCGCGATCCCTGCTAGACAGGCTGCAGCCCATGACCAACGCCGCATCCAGCCCTGCCGTCCTTCCGTCGCGTACGCGTGCCGTGTGGCTGGCACTGCTCGGAGTCACCCTGCTGAAAATCCTCTGGGCGCTAAACAGCGCGGGCAGCGTGGACATGGTGCTGTTCTACAATTTCGGCAAAGGCGTGGAGCAGCACGGCCTCACCGAGCTGTATCGGATGGACGAGAAGTTCAACCACACGCCGCTCACCGGCGGATTCGCGTGGCTGCTCCAGCACATCGCGGGCGACGACAAGATGCAGTTCGCCTTTCTCCTCCGCCTCGCGAGCATCATCGCAGATGCCGTGGTGGTCGGCGCATTGCTGCGCTGGCGCGCAAAGCTGGGCAACCTCCCGCCATGGTGGGCGCTCATCGTTTTCGCCGCGAGTCCCGTGTCGCTCATGATCTCGGGCTTTCACGGGAATGTGGACCCGATCATGGTCGCGCTGCTTTTCCTCTCGACGGTCGCGGCGGCGAACGGACGGCCCGCGCTGTGCGGCCTGCTCTTCGGCCTCGCGGCCAATGTAAAGATCGTCCCGATCATCGTCTCGCCGGTGCTCTTCTTTTTCTGGCTCGGCCGTCCGAAGCCGCTCGCCGGGCTGCTGCGTTTCATGTTCGCATCCGGCGCGGTGATGCTCGCCGGCTGGGCGCTGCCGCTCGTCGTGTGCCCGCGGGATTACCTGCACAATGTCTTCGGCTACGGCAGCACGTGGGGCGTGTGGGGACTGCCGTATCTGCTGCGCCAGACCGGCTGGGAGGCGGTGCAGAAAATTGATTTCAAGGGACTGACTGCGACGCAGGGCATGCTCGCCTCGCTGCTGAAGTTCGCAGCGATCGGCGGCATCGCCGCAGTCGGCTGGCGGCGGCGCAAAGTCGCGCCCTCGGAACTCGCCGCGACCATCGGCATCGCGTGGCTCGTGTTCTTCATCTTCGCGCCTGGAGTCGGCGTGCAATACATGGTGTGGGCCGCGCCATTCCTGCTGCTGCTCAGCGCCCCCGGCTACGCAGTGATCACAGCCGCATCCACGGTATTCCTTTTCGTGTTCTACCACTCCACGTCGAGCGGACGCTGGCCATGGTTCCTCGCCATCCCGCGCGGACCGGAGACTCCGCTCTGGAGCGCATGGGGCGTGCTGGCGTGGCTGAGTTTCTGCGGCGTCCTTGCCGCGCTCGTGGCGCAGCACCGTCGG
>JBDSAR010000536.1:0-3079 GCA_039922035.1 Chthoniobacteraceae bacterium | reverse complement strand
TGCAGCCATGCGAAGTCCTCGTCAATTTTCGCCGCGTTCACCACGAGCAGCCACTCGGCGTCGGCGATGCGGTAGATGATCAGATCGTCAATCACGCCGCCGCGCTCGTGCAGGATCAGCGTGTACTGTCCCTGGCCGACTGCAAGCCGGTTCGCGTTGTTCGTGAGCACGCTGTTCAGCCAGGCCGCCGCGCCTGCGCCCTTCGCGAAGAATTGCCCCATGTGCGAAATGTCGAAGACGCCTAGCGCCTTTCGCACCACGTGATGCTCGTCCATGATGCCCGTGTATTGCACCGGCATGTCCCACCCGCCGAAGCCGATCATTTTTCCCCCGAGCCGGACGTGCTCTGCGTGGAGTGGCGTGCGTTTCAAATCAGCGGGATCGGACATGGCGCGCGACAGTAAGTTCCGAGCCGGACGTGTCAACGCCCGCGGGATTCACGCTCCAGCCACGGCACCAGTCGCGCCGATGCGATGCCGAGCGCCGCTCCGATGATCAGGCCGCCGGTGTGCGCGGCATTCGCGATCGGACCGAGCATGCCGGTGTAGCAAAGCACCATCCACATGAGCATGAGCTGCACGGTCTGCGGATGCATCTGCCAGTTCTGGTCGCGGCCGAATTTCCCCTTCATCCACAGGAATCCGAACAGCCCGTAGTTCACGCCCGACATGCCGCCGAACCAAGGGCTCTTCCACAGGTACTCCGCGAGGTTCGAGCCGATGCCGATGGCCATGACGAGCGCAAGCAGCTTCGCCCCGCCGAAGCGCGACTCGATAAAGCGCCCGAACTGCACCAGCCACATCATATTGAAAACAATGTGCATGATGTCGCCGTGCAGAAAAATCGGCGTGATAAGCCTCCACACTTCGCCCGCGCGGACTTCCGGCAGAAAAATCGACGGGCCTCCGGAAACGCCATGGATGAACGGGATCATCGAAATGTGCAGTCGATCGATCACCTCGCGATTCGCGCCCGGCGACCTCATGAATCCCGCATAGACCGTCACCGCGATCGTGATCACGACAATCGCCATCGTGACCATGCCGCCGCCCATAAAATGCCGCTCATACCCGACGCGTGCCTCATCCACCACCGTCGAGCGGCGGCTGCGTTCGGACTTCACCAACTCCGCGCGAATGGCCTTCGCCTTTGCGGCAGCCTCGCGAAATTCCGGCGCATCCGGCGTCGAGCGGAATAGCGCGAAAAGCCGCGCGGCCTCGGTGATCTGATCATCGTCATGCACCCAGATCGAAATGGTGCCACCATCCTCCTGCTCCGCGGTATTTTCGATCCCACGCGACAGCAGCGCATCGTGAAACGATCGCGCTTGCTGCTCACTCTGCAATTCTCCGACTCTTCGCATCCGCACCATCTAACAGCGCATCGCACCGCGCACAAGTGGCCCAATGTAGCGCCGACGACTCGTCGGCGCAGTCGTGAGACGAGGACCGGGCTCAAAAACTGCCACGCGCTCCGCCCGTCCGAAAATCCCGCGTGCATCGCACACAGGCTGCCGACGAGTCGTCGGCACCACATTCGCGCAATTGCACCCACGCCGCGTTTCGGTTTGGCTGCGCGCGTGCTCGATGTGCTTTACCGGCGTTTGCTCCGGCCGATTCTTTTCCGCTTCGATGCCGAGCGGGTTCACCACCTCGCGATGGCGTTTCTCCACGGCCTCGGGCCCGCGATGCAATCGTGGGTTCGCGGCACGCCGCCCAATCCCCGGCTGGCGCGCGAAGTCTTCGGGCTGAAATTTCCAAACCCCGTCGGCCTCGCTGCGGGCTTCGACAAAAACGCGCTCGTGCTCCCCGCATGGGAAGGCCTCGGCTTCGGCTTCGCGGAAATCGGCACCGTCACCGCGAAAGCGCAGCCGGGAAATCCGAAGCCGCGCCTTTTCCGCGTGCCGGAAATCTCCGGCGTGATCAACCGCATGGGCTTCAACAACGACGGCGCGGATACCGTCGCCGCGCGTCTCGCAAAACTCAAAGCCACCGCGCAGTGGCCGCGCTTTCCCGTCGGCATCAATCTCGGCAAATCCAAAGTCACGCCGCTCGAAGAAGCCGCCGCCGACTACCTGCATTCGTTTTCACGCCTGCGCGATCTCGGCGACTACTTCGTGCTGAATGTCTCGTCGCCGAACACGCCCGGCCTCCGCAGCCTCCAGGATCGCCCCGCGCTCGACGCTCTCTTCGCCGCAGTGCAATCCGCGAATACAACGCACAAACCGATGCTCGTGAAAATCGCGCCCGACCTCACGTGGGATGCGATTGACGATGTCCTCGCTCTCGTCGAATCGCACCGCCTCGCCGGCATCATCGCGACGAACACCACGATCGATCACAGCACCGTCCCCGAGCAACGCCGGCAGACCGGCGGACTCAGCGGCGTGCCCGTCCGCGCTCGTTCCACCGAGGTGATCCGCCACATCACGTCGCGGACAAAAGTGCCCGTCATCGGAGTCGGCGGCATCTTCAGCGCGGACGATGCGAAGGAGAAATTCGACGCCGGAGCCGCGCTCATCCAGCTCTACACAGGCTACATCTACCGTGGCCCCGCGCTCATTTCGGAGATTGTCCGTGCGCTCAACCGTTGATCAGTAAGTTTCCACCGGCGAACGCTTGCCGTCCTCGGGGCTGCGCTGCGCTGCGCGCTCTGCGCCGAGCGTGGCGATTCGCAGATCAATCACTTCCGCATCGCGGCGGCGGAACTCCTCCTCGTCCCACAGGTCGGGTTTCACGAGTCCCCGCTTGAATGCGGCAACGCTCGCGAGGGCGCGATCGAGGTCGGCGCGCGGGACGCGTGCGAGGAAGCCGTGCGCCTTTTCCACCATCTCGACGCGGTGGCAGATCATCGCGATGTCGTTGCCGGCGGTGATGGCGAGTTCGATGACTTTCTCCATGCCCGAGTCGCCGGTGCCGTAGGGATTCAGGATCGCGCCCATGTCGAGATCGTCCGTCATCACGAGGCCGCGGAAGCCTAACTCGCCGCGCAGCAGGTCGGTGATGATGCGGCGCGAGAGCGAAGTCGGCACGCCGCTGTCGTCGAGCGCGGGGTAGAATGCGTGGCCGATCATCATCGA
>JBDSAR010000535.1:0-16013 GCA_039922035.1 Chthoniobacteraceae bacterium | reverse complement strand
TGAAGCTGCGTGGCGTTGCTGAAGCTCACGTTGGAATACTGCCCGCTCACGTTCATCCGGTAGTGGTCGGTGCTTCCGTCCTCCTGCGCATCGTCCGGGAAATGCCACGCGCCGGATGCGGGATTGTTCGACGATCCAAACGGCAGCGCGGCCGATGAGCCGCCCTTTCCCGCCACATCGGCGTAGGGCTCGAAGCGGTTGATTGCAGAGGAGAAGCGCAGCGAAAAATCCTTGCCGGCATAGTCGTCAGCCCGCGCGACCCGCACCGAAAGCGCGATGGATGCCGTGAGGATGCCGGGGAGGAGGCGGTGCGTGTTCATGGTATTCGGGAGTGTTTTGCGGGTCCGGTCAGGAAAATTTTTTAGCGAGAGTGTGCATCGAGCCAGCACGTGATCGCGCGGAGCGCCGCCCTTTGCGTGCTGCCCTCGTGGAGCATGTGCCCGCCTTCCGCGCGGTAAAACTGCTCTGCGCGGCCACCGGCAAGTTCGTGGGTCATGTAACCGTCGTATTCCGATCGCTGTGATTCATCGCCATTGATCGCGAGGCGATCCTTTCCGCCCCTCATCGCAAGTACCGGCAGTGTGAGTGTGCGCGAGGTGGGGCGCGCGGCGATTCCCATGTCCGTACTCGTGATGAGGAATCGCACCTTGTAGCCCTGCCGCAACCGGTCGTCCGAATGCAGCCAGCGGCAGTTCCAGAGTTCGTCCAGCGTCGGCAGCAGGCTCTTTTTCTCCGCCTGCGAGACCTGTGGAAAGGTCGCCCATGCCACGCTCCCGTAGAGTACGCCACGGAGGAAATTCTTCCTCTCCGGCATGAGGGCAAAGCCCGGCGAGTGGACGATGATGCCCGCGGGTGCGGCGCTGCCCGACGCCTCCGCCGCGGCTTGCAGCACCTCCACTGCACCGAAGCTGTGGCCGTGCCAGAAGACCGGCACGCCGGGATGCCGCGCCTTCACGAAGCGCGAGAACGCCTTCACATCCTCCACCCACGGGTGCCAGTCGCGCGCCGTGCCCTGCATGTCCGGCGGGCCGTAGGCGAAGGTGCGGTTCTCGCTGCCATAGACCGCATAGCCGTGCCGCACCAGCTCGCGCGTGATCGGGGCGTAGTCACCCGTCACGCTGTCCCAACCCGGCACGAGGAGCACCACGCCCCGCGGCTTTCCAGCGGGCAGCGCGAGCATGTAGGGGAGCATCACGCCGCCCATCGCAGGCCACTTATGCGCGGGCGGATTCGTTTGGCATTTTGGGAAAGGCATCACGCCAGCGGGGAGCTGGCATCTCGGCTGATTGTCAGAAGCGCAGCCCGCAAGGAGTAGCGCAGCGAAAAGGCAAATCCATCGGCTCATCGTGTTAGGAGGGTTTGGGTGTTAGTATTGCCGCTGTCATCAAAATCCGGGACTTGCCCCGCAGGTGCGCCCGTTTGTCATCTGAAGCATTGTCCGAGTATCCGTTGCTGACCTCGATGGCATTCATCAGAGTTTGGCGTCGTGCGTCAGCTTTCTTCGATAACTCATCCTGCTGCCACAAGCGCCGCCATGCTTCAGGTGATAGGCAGGGCGGGCGCGATGGCTCACGCGGAGGTTCGCGGTTTGCGGACGTGGAGGAAGAGATTCACACACGCCGGTTCGCGCCCGATCGTGATGTCGCCCTCCGCTGCCCCGGCTTCCAGCGCAAGCTCGCGCAGATGCTCCGGCCCGCGGTGGATCAGGTTCCAGTCGCCGAGAAGCTCCATGTAGGCCCGCGAGGGATTGTAGCTGCCGAAGTTGCCCACCACGACTTCCCCGCCCGGCAGCGTGTGGCTCAGCAGCCTTCGCAGGAGGCGGACAAACAAGCTGTCGCCCAGGTAATCGAAGAGGCCCGAAGACCAGACAAGGTGATAGCTGTCCTTCGGATGAAAGCGCAGCGCATTGGCCCGGTGGAATTGGATGCGATCAAGATGCTTCGAGCACAGCTCGCTGGCGTAGGCGATGGCATTCGCATCCAGCTCCACACAGTCAAACCGCACCGGCGCTCCGGGATTGTCGGTCAGCCATTCCATCATGTCGCGGCCAGGCCCGCTCGCCACGTTCAGGATGCGCGGTGCGCAGTCACCGAGCCGCGTGGCAGTCACCCCCGCATTCGTGGCCATGCGCTGGAAGTAGCTCTTGCGGTTCCTCACTGCACGCGGCGCGGCCTGCGCGTGGAAATAATCGTCCCAGCGGTGCTGCTTCAAATCGGCGGCTTTGCGCTGCGTGTAGATGGCATCAATGATCTCGAAGTCGCCCGCATAGCCGTGTGATTTCAGGAATGCCCTCGTGCTCATGGCTTGTGGCAGGAGACGAAGATTGAACAGTTTCCATGCGCTGCTCCACTCGCTCCGTTCCACCCGCCCTGCTGCCACCATGTCGCTCAGTTCCGCGATCCACGCGGTGAACGCAACGGTGCTCGCATCATCCGGCCCGCCTGCGGCCGCAAGGTGATGGAGCCACTGCATGTGTCGCTCAAGCGATATGCCGCGAACCGGCGACTCGATGGGAATGGTTAGTTGCATGTTAGTGCTTCGATTTGCGGGCTATCTCCCGCCAGTATTTATGCCTGGCTTCACATTGTTCTGCGCGGCGGCGGAATATGATGCCTGCAATCAGTTCTGTGGGCGGGGGCGGAAGTGCCTCAGAAGTTCCGTTGAGCATTTGGTTAAAACCCCGTTTGGCATCTGTCCGTGGGGCTTCGCAAAGCCAAATGTGCAGGGCTTCCCAGTGCGGGAGAACGGCCTGGTAAAAATGGTCGTCATCTGCCCGCGGCGGGTTCGCGGTGGAATCACCACTCGCCACGTCGCGATGGAGGTGGAATTCTTCAGCGTATGGAATCAGGTGGTGGAACTGCTCGGGAACTTCGCTCCGGTTGATGGGGATGGCGGGACGGGGTTCTTCGTCGCGTCCGAAATGCTGCCACCCGAGTCCGAGACGCTGCTGCAGCGCCTTAGCGCGGTCGTCGCTAGGATGAGTTTCATCGGTCATGACTGGATGTGGCTGGCGATGCCTAAAATGGGAATCTGCGAGAGTAATCGTCCTCTCATGCGGGATTGAGCGCGGGCTATCTGCGCAGCGCGGCGAGCAGCTCGTTGATCTTGTCTATGATGAGCTGCACTTCGCCTTGCTGGGGCGGGTTGCTGAGGCTGATGTTCAGGTCGCCGACGCTGCTCGGGTTTTGTGCGGTGTCAGCGATGGCACCGGAGAGGGCAGCGCTGGCGTTCGCAGATGCGGAGCTAATGAGGTCGTACAGGCCGGTGAGCTGGGCGCGCATTTCGGCTGAGCTGCCGAGGGTGTTGGGCGCGGGTTTTGAAGGATCGTAGGCCATGTGAAAGCTGTAGGGTTAGGAGTGGGCCGGGGGCGGACTTACTGCCCCCGGCCTGAGGTGTCGGATGTGATTAGTTTCCCCGGCCCGAATAGACTGCCTTCTTTTCCACAGTCCTCTGCTCACCGGTTCCATTCTGGCGCGCTCTTCTTTCTTGCTCTCTCCTGGCCGCGTCTTCGGCGGCGGCCCGCCGTCTTGCCGCTTCTTCCGCGTCGCGCCTCTGCTCCGCGGCCCTAATCCTCGCTGCTTCGGCTTTTGCGCCAGCAACTCCCTTGCGGTATGCGTCGTCGTCAGCGAGTGCGAGCCCGCATGTGGAGAGCATCGCAATCGCCATGAGGGATGCAGTGGTGTTCATGTGTGTGTTTTTCATTGGTTGTTTTTTTGTTTTCCAGCCGCGACATGCAGATGAAAGGCTCTGAGAGTTGCTTAGCCGCCTTCTATCGCGCTCACGTCGGCGCTCCAGAGGCTGACTCGCTGGTCGTTGACATGGTAGATACCCCGATAGGTCCACTTGGTGAGCGCGGCGGGGAAGGGAGCGCTGTCCGTGTAGTTCGGCGTGGTATCGAAGGCGAGGGGGACGAAGCCTTTGCCGTCGGCGCGATCCACTTGCAGCTCGCACATGTCGAGGAAGGTGCTGTTGCGTTCCCAGCCCCAGCCGAGGTCCACTTTGCTGCCGTTGACGGTGGCGGTGAGGACGGGCTGGACGGTGGTGAGGTCGGGCGCGGTTTGCTGGCTGCCGACGAGGCCGAGGTCGGTGCCGATGGCCTCGGTGTAGCCGGCGGCGTCCTTGATGGTCTGAATGAGGGCGAAGAGGCGGTTCAGCGCGCCGGTGAAGGTGGCGGTGACTCCGGCGGGGAGAGCGGGCGCGGTGAATACGGGGAGCGCGGTGAGGGCTGCGCCGTTGCCGGTCATGGCGAGGTTCGTCGCGTCCGTGCAGGCGGGGGCAAAGGCGCGGACGGCCGGCAGCCATGTGCCGAGGATGTAGGAGAGCCAGCGGGCGTCGGCGATGCCGGCGGCGAGCTGCGCGGCGGTGAGGGCGAGCGCGGCCTGGTAGGGGGTGAGCTTGTTGCGGAAGTTTTCCAGCCAGAGGACTTGGTCGGCGGCGCGGCTGGGGTAGTAGGCTTGGCGTTTCATGCGGGGGATTTTCTGTGGTGGTTGGTTCGGGTTGAGGGTGGCTGAGTCCCATTGGAAGAGGTCCCAGGTGAATTGGTCCCAGTTCATGGGAGTGTGCGGATTGCGGGGTGTGGAGTGCGGATTGGGTTCTGCCTCTGGCTCTGCCGTTGGTCGGTTTTTAGAATGAGAGAGCAGCGGCAGCGACAGCGGCGGAGGGCTGAAAAGGCGTGATTTTGCACCGAAATGGCGACCCCGTGCGCTGCGGGGTGAATTGGCGATGCCGCGGGGTTTCCCTCCTGCGCTGCGGGGACGTGCGGGAGCGTGAAGGGGAAGCGTTCCGGTGTGGGGGGAAAGCTGCCCGTGTGCCGCGGGGCGATGCCTGCGGGCTGCGGGGAGGACTTTCCGCCGTGCGGGGAAATGCTCGCGCGCTGCGGGGCTGTCCCCATGCGGTGCGGGGAGTTTTCCCGTGCGGAGGGATTGCTTCCCCGCGGCGCTGGGGATGAATCCCGCGCGGTGTGCGCGTCTCCCCACGGCGCGCGATTTTCATCCCACGCCGCGCGGGGATGCACGGGCAGGACGCCGGGATGCTGTTCCGGCACGCGGGGACGGAGTCGTGGGCCGCGGCCAGAAAGATGAGAGGCTCGGCCGGACGGGCGTGAGGTTCCGCGAGACAGGTGCGGGACTGTGCCCGGTGCCGCCACCACGCCCGCGCCGCCCCACGGCGCGAGCCTACCATCCGGCACCGGGCATTCCCCATGTCCCACTTCCATGCAAAGCGACGAAGGCACGCCGGCACCCGCATCGGCTGCGGTGTGTGCGTGGCGGCGTGGCGTGGCGTTCATGGGGCGAATGGTGCCCGGTTTTCAAAAGCTGCCCATGCGCAGAACTACGCATGGCGGCACGCGCGGATGTTCTGCATGATGCGCGGCTTTTTTCGTCCAGCATTGACTCTGCCGGGTGGCCGATTTGTAGTGCCCGGCGTAATGAATCCCTCATGCATGGCGCATGTGCAGTTGAAGGCGTATTCGGCTTGCCTGGATGAAATCTACTCGCTGACTCCGGGCGAGAATCCGATCGCGGGAATCCTCAACGCCATCGGGCGGATGATGCGCGTGGATACGCTCGCGGCGGACGAGATGAAGGGCGGCGGGTCGGACCGGATGAACGGCCCTCGGCTCGTGAGGCACACGCACTTGGGGTCGCGGGGTTTCGAGGGTTTCCCGCTCGTGAGCAGAATACCGCTGATCGCCTCGCACGATCATCCGATGATCCTGCATGTGTTGAAACATGGACGGCAGCCCACGCTGAGGATGTCCGATTTCGTGACGCAGCGGCAGCTTCGCAACATCAGCCTCTATGAGTTCAACAGCCGGGTGCATGAGTGGCGCGACCAGACGGCCATCGTGGCGGCAGTGGCGGGAGGGACGGTGAGCATCGCGCTGAACCGGGATCGGGTGTTCACGGACGGGGAGTTTCTCCTCCTGAGCCTGCTGCAGCCGCACATCGAGCGGGTGATCAACCGCTGCGCGCTTTTCAAACGGCTCCCTGGCAATGAGCAGATCACGGCGCGCGAGCGCGAGGTGCTCTACTGGATCATGCAGGGCAAGCGCGACGAGGAGATCGCGGTGATCATCCGCGCCGCGCCGAGAACAATCAACAAGCACACCGGCGCCGTCCTGGCAAAACTCGGCGTGGAGAACCGCGCGACCGCAGTGGCGGTGGTGCTGGCAGAGACAGAGCGGGTGGGTGGGGCTGGACGGGACGGAACGTAGCCCGCCGCCTATCAGACAGATCGATGCCGGACGAAGCGCGGTCATCGGCAAAACGCCGGACGGACGGCCGCATGCTCGCCCGGTGTTTTCTTTTCCTGCTTTGCGTCTGCGGCACTTGACCCGCCGTATCGCCAAGTGCTTCGTTTCGCGACTCAATGCTCAGGCTAGCTCTCAAGATGCTTTACGGTGATGTGGCCAAGTTCGTGATGCTTCTTGGCGGCCTCACCTTTTGCGCGCTGCTGATGACGCAGCAGAGCGGTGTCTTCTGCGGTCTCATGCTGTGGACGACCTCCACGCTGCGGAACATCAAGGTGCCGATCTGGGTCTGCGACGCGAAGGTCGAGCAAATCAACGAGGTCGTCCCGATGCGCGACATCGAGGTGAACCGTGTGCGCAGTATCGAGGGTGTTGATTGGGCGGTGCCGCTTTATTGGGGAATCATCCAGGCACGCTTGCGCGATGGCTCCTTCCAGCCCGTGCAACTCACCGGGCTCGACAGCGCCACGATGGTCGGCCGACCGGTGAAAATGACCGCGGGAAATGTCGAAGACCTGCGCCTGCCAAACGCGGTCGTCGTGGATCAAATCGCGATCAAGAAATTCAAACGCAAGGGCATTGACCTGCGCGTTGGCGACACTTTCGAGATCAATGACAAGGAGGCGCGCGTGGTCGGCATCTGCTATGCCGAGCAGAGCTTCCTCGGGCAGCCTTACATTTACACCACGTATGAGCGGGCGCTCGAATACGCGCCGCCGCAGCGCAAGCAGCTCTCGTTCGTCCTCGTGAAACCGAAGGACGGCGTGCGCGAGGGCGATGTCGTGCAGCGCATCCGGAAGATCCCCGGCCTCACCGCGTTCACTGACGAGGAGTTCAATGACCGCACGATTGACTGGTACATCAAATACACCGGCATCCCGATTTCCTTCGGCACCGTCGTGCTGCTTGGCGCGCTCGTCGGCATCGCGATCGCGGGGCAGACGTTCTACCTCTTTGTGCATGAAAATGTGCGGCACCTCGCGGCGCTGAAGGCGATGGGCGCGGGCAACACGCTCCTCGCCGAGATGGTTTTTTTGCAGGCGTTCACCGTCGGCTCAATGGGCTACGGCCTCGGCGTGGGGCTGACTTCCATCTTCGGAAACATCTTCCTCAAGGTCGGCGAGCCGCCGTTTTTCCTGCCGTGGCAGGTGCTCGCATTCGCAGGCGCCATCATTGTCTTCATCTGCCTTTTCTCCGCGACGATTGGCCTTCTCAAAGTCATCCGCGCCGAGCCGGCGATCGTTTTCAGATGAGCGTCGCGCGATCGGAATCCAGCGCTGCAGATCGCGAACTCGCCGTCCGGACGCGCGGCGTGACGAAGACCTTTGGCCGCGGGGACAACGCCGTGCGCGCGCTCAAGGGAGTGGACTTCGAGGCGCGCTGCGGCGAGATGATCATGATCGTCGGCCCGTCGGGCTGCGGAAAGACGACATTTCTCAGCGTCATCTGTGGCACGATGAAAGCGGACGAAGGCAGTGTGGATGTCTTCGGCACGGACCTCGTGCATCTCGGCGGCGGGAAGCTCACCGACTTCCGCGGCCGCAACGTCGGCTTCATCTTCCAGCAGTTCAATCTCATCCCGACCTGGAACATCCTTGAGAACGCCAGCATTCCGCTGCTGCTTCAGGGCCAGAGTCGGCGCAAGGCCCAGGATGCCGCGGCGAAGCTGCTCACCGAGGTCGGGCTCGGCAGCCGGCTCGGGGCTCACCCGCGCGAACTCTCCGGCGGCCAGCAGCAGCGCGTGGCCATTGCGCGTGCGCTCGTCCATGAACCGCGCCTGCTCATTTGCGATGAGCCGACCGCCGCGCTCGATTCGGTCACTGGTCACAAGGTGCTCGAACTGCTCAAGGCCAGCGCGTGCCGGGAGGACCGCTGCGTCATCGTCGTCACGCACGACAGCCGTATTTTTTCCTTCGCCGATCGCATTGCGGAGATGGATGACGGCATCGTGAAAAAAATCCACGGTCCCGGGCAATACACCGCACAGTACGTCTGAACCGCGCATGCATTTTCCATGAAACGCCTCATCTTCTGGGTCCTCATCTTCACAGCCATCGTCGGCGCGGCGGCTTCGGTGCGCCTCGTGCTCAACTCGCGCAAAACCATCCCTGCGGCAGTGCCGCTCAGCGAGCCGCCGCGCGCCCCGTTTCGGAAATCGATCGGTGCGCGTGGCCTCGTCGAGAGCGTGAATGAAAACGTCCGCATCGCGGCGGCGGTCCCTGGTCTGGTCGCGAAGGTGAACGTGAAAGTCGGCGACACGGTTAAAGCCGGCGAGGTGCTCGCCGAGCAGGACACGCGCGATGCTGCCGCGCTCGTCGTTTCGCAGCAGGCGGAATTTTCCGCCCTGCGAAAGCAGCTCGACGAGGCGGAGGTGAGCCTCGCCGACAAGCGCGATCAATGGGCCCGCATGGAAAAACTTATCGCCACAAAAGTCGCGAGCGAGGACGAGAAGCAGCGCAAGCTCTTCGCAACGCAGACGGCTGAGGCGCAGTTTGCGAGCATGTCGGCCCGCATCGCGAGTGCCGAGGCGCAGCTAAATCGCACGAAGGTGCAGCTCGACCTTCTCACCATCCGCGCGCCGCGGGATGGTCGCATCCTTCAAGTGAACACCCGCGCCGGTGAATTCGCTTCGCCGATGTCCGCGGAGCCCATTCTCATCCTCGGGCAGACCGAGGAACTCCAGCTCCGCGCCGACATTGACGAGGACAACGCCTCGCGTGTGCGAACGGGCATGGCGGCGATGGCCTACATCAAGGGTCGGCGCGACATCGAGGTGCCGCTGCGCTTCGTGCGCATCGAGCCGTACATTGTCCCCAAAAAATCTCTCACCGGTGAAAGCAGTGAGCGGGTGGACACGCGCGTGCTGCAAATCATCTATCGCTTCGACCGCCCCACCGGCGCGGGCATCTACGTCGGCCAGCAGATGGATGTCTTTCTCGATGACGGCAAGTAGGAGCCTGTCCCGATCACCCACGAAGGTGACGCCCAACTTTGGATGGCGGGCGGCGCCGACTCAGAGAACGCCGAGTCCGAGCAGGACGGCGGCGGAGCAAATCGCGACACCGGCAGCGCGGATGATGCGCTGCTGTGCGATTCCCTGAAGCGTGAGTCCGGCGAGAATTCCGCCGGTGTGCAGCATCGTGGTGGCGATGAGGAAGCCCGCGGCGGTCAGAATTCCAGAGGCATTTGCAGGCATCTCCATCCCGTGTGACTGGCCGTGGAAAAATGCGGCGACTGCGACGAGCGTGGCGCTCGCACCGAGTGGCAGGCGGGTGGCGGATGCGACCAGTGCGCCGAGGACGATGACGCTCGCGAGAATCGCGGGCTCGACAAATGGCAGGCTGACGCCGCCCATTCCGAGCGCAGCACCGGCTGCCATCGCGCCCACGAAGGACAGCGGCAGCAGCCAGAGCGCGCGCTTTCCAAGCTGCACCGCCCAGAGGCCGACGGCGATCATCGCGAGGATGTGGTCGAGCCCGGTGAAAGGATGCACGAGGCCCCAGCCGATCCCGCCGTTCGCTGCGCCGTGGCCGGGATGGGCGTGCGCGAGCGTGGGGACGAGTGCGAGGGCGAAAACGAGGCGGCTGGGTTTCATGCGGGAGGGTTAGAGCGAATTCGGATGCGGTTGTGAATCACGAACAGACGGCGGGGTGAAGTTGTTGCAATGAGCGCTCTTCTCGGAGAGGCGAGGGGAGGGCTCGGTCCGCATCCGTGCGGCAAGTGTGGTGCGCACGGAGAAGGCACGGCAGGTTTTGCCGCGGTCGCTAGCGTTTCCCGGCGAGTGTGCGCTCGAGCAGGGCGGTGATCTCGGCGAGCTTGTAAGGTTTCGTCAGCGTTTCCAGCACGCCAAGATCCTTCATTTCCGCGGCGCGTTCCGTCATTATTTCGCCTGTCACGGCGACCACCCGGAAGTTCGCGGTCGCGGGATCGGATTTCAACGTGAGGAGCACCTGCTCGCCGCTCATGTCGGGAAGATTCATATCGAGCAAAATCAGATCGGGCCGGTACTTCCGCGCGAGATCGATGCCGATGCTCCCTTGCATGGCGGACATCAGCTTGAGGTCTCCGCGCGTGGAGAGGAAGCGTTCCAGGAGGTAGTAGTTTGCAGCGTCGTCCTCGATGTAGAGGATGTTGCGGACATTCGTCTCCAGGACCGGCGGGACGATCTCCACATTGGGGTGCGCGAGTGAGATGGCATGGCCGGTATCGGCCGCGTTTCCCACGGCGGGGAAATCCACCCAGAATGTGCTGCCTGTGCCTGCGGTGCTGCTGACGCCGATCCGCCCGCCGAGACCGGTGAGCAGGCGCTGGCAAAGCGCAAGGCCGAGGCCCGATCCACCCGCGGTGCCACCCTCGCGGGTCCCCAGGCGTTCGAACGGGACGAAGAGCCGGGCGAGCTTGTCCTGCGGGATGCCGATGCCTGTGTCCGTGACACTGATGCGCCACTCGGCGGTGTTTGGCCGTGAGACGGCGAGCGTGACGCTGCCACCGTCGCGGTTGAATTTCACCGCGTTGGAAAGGAGGTTCATCAGCACCTGCCTGAGACGCTCGCGGTCGGACAGGACGAACGGTGTCTCGCCGGGAACCTCGCTGGTATTCAGCGTGATGCCCCGCGGGGACGCCGTGGGGGAGACGGCCCCGATGATTTCCCGCAGCAGCTCCATGACATCCACCGATTCGATTTGAAACTGCACCCTCCCGGAATCCAGCCGCGCAATGTCGAGCACCTCGTTGATCAGGTCGAGCAGATTGCGCCCTGCGCGTGAGATGTGCTCGATGCTCTCAGACTGCTTCGCGGTGTGCTCCTCGATCTCGAGCAACTGTGTAAACCCGAGGATCGCATTCAGCGGGGTGCGCAGCTCGTGGCTCATGCGGGAGAGAAATTCGCTCTTGGCGCGGTTCGCGGCCTCGGCGTCCGCACGCGCGCGGCGGATGCTGTCCTCGGCTTCGTGCCGCTCGATGGCCGCCGTGAGCACGTTTGCGATGGATTGCACGAAGCTCACATCGTCGCGCGAAAACTCCCTCCGCCGGAACGCGAATGAGGCAAATACGCCCAGTGGCCGATCGCCGGCCTTGATGCACGCTGCGATGCCACTGTGTACGCCCGACAGTCGTGCGGCCTGCGAATACGCGAAGCGTGTCTCGTTTTCCATGTCGTTCGAGACGACCGCTTCGCCCGTCAGCACCGCATATCCGCTGATTGACCTGGAACCGCCGGGGATCGGGCAACGTTCGGCACCCTGATTCGGCCAGCCGACCTCGGCGAGCGGCTGGAAACAGTCCAGCGCCTCATCATACTGGAGGACCGATGTGCAGTCGCACGGCAGCATCTCCTGCACGGTCCTCGCGGCATCGAGCATCACTTCGCCGAGGGACTGCCCCGCGAGCGCCCGCTGCCCGAGGCGCGAGACGGCTGCCTGCCGGAGTGTGCCGTTCTTCAGATCGACGTTGGCCTTGGCGAGTTCGGCGGTGCGCTCTGCCACACGTTGTTCGAGGCGCTCGTTGGCAAGCTGGATGGCCCGCTCTCCCGTCCGTTCCTTCGTCACATCCTTAAAAAACCCCACCATGCGTCCGAACTGCCCGTAACGATCCAGGAAGAAGCAGCCTTGGGCCTGGACGATGATCTCGATGCCGCCTTTGCAGTTCGCCCGGAACGTGTGGTCGAACGGCTCGCGCGTCATCATCGCGAGATCGAGCCGTGCGTCGAATGATTCCAGATCGTTGGGATGGATCACGTTCCGCAGACGTGCCATGCCTCCGCCCATTTCATCGGTCGAATAGCCGAGGAGATGCTCGACCTCTCCGCCGTATGCGATTTCCCCCGAGAGGGTGTCCCAGTCGAACACCACCTGGCCGCTCGCCCGGATCGCGGCATTGTAGCGGTTCGCCCATTCGATGCGTTCGAGCTCCTTGAGTTTCCGGTCTGAAATGTCGCGGCAAATCGTCGAGACGAATTCCATCTGGCCGTCTTCGCCGAGATGCGCGAGCACGAGTTGCAGCACCGGATACTCTCGCCCGGCCGTGGTGATCACGGCGGTCTCTCCAGACCATGAGCCATCGGCCTGCGCGGACGGGATCCCTTCCTGGCGGATAATTTCATAAGCCCATTCCGGATGCAGGCCACGCATGGTGAGCCCCGAGATGTCAGTATCCGCCTCCAGATCGAGCAGATTTCGCCCCGCCGTGTTCAGATAGAGCAGGCGACCGTCCCGATCCGCCATCGCGACGACATCCGGTGTTGCCTCGAAGATCCGGGCAAAACGAAAGTCGAGTTCGTCCGGGCGAATGCCGCGGGCGGACCCTGACGTGGGCTTGGTATTGGGCATGGGCTAATCGGGCAGTGGGCGCCCTTTCGTCTCCGGAGCAAGCCAGATGAGTGCCATTCCGACAATGTAGATCAGCGAAATCGCCGCACCAGCCTTTGGGTAGCTGCCCCCGAAAAACCCCATCAGGTTTGCCATCTGCAAGACGCCGACCGCGGCGAAAATGCGGCCGAAATTGAACGCGAGCCCCTGACCCGTCGCACGTGCCCGTGTCGGGAAAAGCTCCGGCAGGTACAGCGGCAGCCAGCCGTAAAATGACGCCGTGCAGCAGCCCACGAGCGCGGTCACCGCCATGAAGATCCAATCGAATTGATGCAGGCCGAGGAACAGCCATTCACAGGCCGCAAGTGATGACGCGCAGAGGAGGAAATAGGTGATCCGTCTGCCGAGGATGCCGCCGACGACCGGGGCGAGCATCGAGCCGAGCGTCGCGCCGAGTGCAGACGCGAGCTGGATTTTTGCCTTGAGGTAATCGTCTTTCACCCCGGTTTTTCTCAGCATCTCGTCCGCCCAGAGCGGAATCCACTGCACGATGCCCCACGAGACAAGGAGTGCGATGCTCGCAAACGCGATTCCGAGAAACGTTCGCCTGCGGCATTCCGGGGAAAAGATGTCGCGCAGCGGCGAATTCGGCCCCTTTTTCACGCTCTCAAGCCAGCGCTCCGATTCCGGGATGAAGAGCCGGATCACAAAAGTCAGTGCCGCCGGAAGCGCGCCGACGAGCATCACCCAGCGCCACGAGTTGTCCGTGATCTTCCATTGCAGCGCGATGATCGCGATGACCGCATAGCCGACATTCGCCGATGCACCGATCGCCCCCGCAAGGATCGGGCGTCGCTTTTCCGGCCAGCATTCCATCACCAGCGCCACGCCGAGCGACCATTCGCCGCCCATGCCGAGCGCCGCGAAAAAACGCAGCCCGGCGAGCTGCACGGGGTCTTTTGCAAAATAGCAAAGCCCCGTGAATCCCGAGTAGAAAAGGATGCTCCACGTCATCGCCTTCACACGCCCGACGCGATCGCCAAGCCAGCCAAACACGAGCCCGCCAGCCGCCGCGCCGAACAGGAAAAACGCAGTGATGATTCCCATCCAGCTTTGCACAAACGCACCTGCTTCCGGGCTGCCCGCGATCAGGCCGGTGTGCTCGCCCATCTGCCGCAGCGCAGGTCCCGCCACGAGCGGGAAGATGCCCATCTCCATCCCGTCGAACATCCATCCGAGAAAGGCTGCGAGCAAAGTGAGGCCGGGTCGGGAACGCGATGGTGTCATGGGAAAAGTGCGGGGTGCGGAGATGAATGACCCAGCGCGTGAAAATACAGAAGCAACAAATCGCGCCGCATTTCACATCGCGTGCCGTGCGGCAGACGCTAGCGTCTTTCATCCGCATGAGTTCGCTCGATGAAAACCTCCGGGACTGGATCGCCGCCGATCTCGCCGACATCGGTGGCACATTCATGCCATTTGGAAAGTACGGCCCCGAGCATCACCCGCCGCACGGCGTGCCGCTCTTCGATCTGCCGCTCGAATACCTCTGCTGGTTCGAGAAAAAAGGCTGGCCGCAGGGGCGGTTCGGCGAGCTGCTCCGCATCCTGCACCAACTCAAGACGGATGGTTGCGACGAGATCTTCGACCGCTTCAGGCGGGCGAGGGGAGGGCGCACGGAGCTATTCGGGCTTTGATGCCGAGGTGCGCTGTCGCGCGATTTTCCAAATCGGCACGTCCTGCTTCATCCGGTCGATCAGCTCGCCGCAGAATGCCAGCGCCGCACCGCGATGCCGGGCCTCGACTCGCACATAAAGTGACGCGTCGCCGACTGGCACGAAGCCGAGGCGGTGCACGACACACACGGTCTGCGCCGGGTGCCTTGCAGCGAGGTCCGCGAAGATGCGGTCAAACTCCTTCCGCGCCATCGGTTCGTAGGCTTCGTAGAAAAGTCCGTCGAGTTGCGCATCGCCCTCGGTCGCGCGGACGACGCCGTGAAACTCCACGACCGCGCCCGTCTCGCGCAGCGCGCGTTTGCGGTGCGGCGGGGTGATCGATCCGTCTGTGAAGATGACTTCGGTGTCCATTTTCTAGCCTCCGCTCACGGGTGGAATGATGGCCACTTCCTGCGCCATCGCCCCGACGGCGTCATCCCATGCCATGTATTCGCAGTCCACGGCCACGCGCGCAAAAGTGAAATCAATGCCCGGCGCGTGGCGTTCGATGATGTCCCTCAGGGTCTCATCCGGCGCGCACTCCACGAGCATCTCTCGCCAGCCGAGTCGGTCGGCCGCCTGTGCGAATGCGAGGAGTTTCACCTGAATCATGCATGCTTCGTATCGCGCGCGCCGCGGGTGCGCAAGTGCGTCGCTTTTCGAGTGCCACATCTGCGGCCGCAAACTACAACGCATGCATGCTCAGCATCCCCGAAGCCCGCGCGCTCATCGCCCAGATCGTGCATGTCCTCCCGCCGCTGCGCGTGCCGCTCGCACAGGCGCAGGGCCGCACGTTGCGCGAGTCGGTCGTGGCGGAGGAGGACATTCCGGGATTCGACCGCTCGGCGATGGACGGCTATGCGATCCGTGCGGAGGATCCCGCCGCGGAATTCCGCGTCGTGTGCGACATTCCCGCGGGCACGGTGCCCACGCGCGCGATCGGTCCCGGCGAATGCGCGCGGGTCTTCACGGGCTCGCCGATTCCCGAGGGGGCGACACAGGTGATCGTCCAGGAGGTCACGGAGCGGAAGGGCGATTTGGTTTCATTTTCGCAGCGCGGAAAGGGGAACAACATCCGCATGCGTGGCGAGGATGCGCGTGAAGGCAGCGTGCTCGTCGAGCGCGGCACGCGGCTCGGGCCCGTCGAGCTTTCGCTGTGCGCGCAGCTTGGGAAGACGGCACCGCTCGTCGCGCCACGCCCTCGCATCTTGCACGTCGCGACCGGGAGTGAACTGGTGTCGCCCGACGAAACGCCCGGCGCCGGAAAAATCCGCGACAGTAATTCGACGCTCGTGGCCGCGCTCGCGCAAGAGTCCGGCGCGGAAATGGCCGTGCAATTGCGCATCGGCGATGATGCCGCGCAGCTCCTTGATGCAATCAGCGCGGCGGATGTCGAAAGCTGGGACGTGCTCCTGCTGTCCGGCGGGGCCAGCGTGGGCGACCACGATTTCGGCGCGCGCACCCTGCGTGAACTCGGTTTCTCGCTCCACTTCACGCAGCTCAATCTGCGCCCCGGCAAACCGCTCATCTTCGCCACGCGCGGGCGGCGTCTCGCATTCGTCATCCCCGGCAATCCGCTCTCGCACATCGTCTGCTGGCATCTCGTCATCCGTGCCGCGCTCGACATGCTCGCCACCGGCGCGCTGGAATTCGCACTCGTGGATGCGCCGCTCGGGGGCACGGTCGCGCTGAAGGGAAATGCGCGCGAGACGTGGTGGCCGGCGCGCATCTCGTGGGAGC
>JBDSAR010000534.1:0-1735 GCA_039922035.1 Chthoniobacteraceae bacterium | reverse complement strand
TCGCCCGCGCCGTTCGGACAGGTGAGCTCGATGAAGCGCACGCCGCGCTCCACGAGCCGCCGCGCGAGCAGGCACTGCGCGCCGAAGGTCTTCGTCTGCGGCAGCGCGGCGTTGAGTCCGTAAAGTTCCTTGGTCGCGTCGGTCTCGCCCTTCACGTCCATGAGTTCCGGCACGGCGGACTGCATGCGATACGCGAGCTCGTAGTTGCCTATCGCACTTTCCAGCGCGTCGAGTTTTCCGAAGCGCGACACGACTCCGCGATCCAGCTTCCGCATCAGCGCGAGTTTGTGGTTCTGCAACTCCGCGCTCGCCTCCGTTGGCGTCACGTTCGCCACGGCATTCGCGCCCGCCTTGAAAATCGAGCCCTGGTACGTCGCGGGCAGGAAGCCGCTGTTGAAATTGTCCAGCCCGCCGGGCGGGATGAGCCCGCCATTCAGCACGATGAAGCCGGGCAAATCCGCATTTTCGCTGCCGAGCCCGTAGCCCGCCCAAGCGCCCATGCTCGGCCGCCCCTGCAAGCCGCTGCCCGTGTGCAGGAAATAATTCGCATTCGTGTGCTCGGAAAATTCGCTCGTCATTGAGCGCACAATCGCGAGGTCGTCCACACACTCCGCGACGTGCGGGAACAGCTCGCTCACCGGCGCGCCGCACTGCCCGTATTGCCGGAATTTCCACGGCGACCCGAGCGTGCTGCCGTTGTTGTTGAACTGCGTCGCCTCCATTTTCATCCCGAACGGCTTCCCGTCCTCCGCCGTCAGGCGCGGCTTCGGGTCGAACGTGTCCACCTGCGAAGGCCCGCCGTCCATGTAGAGGAAGATGACGCTCTTCGCCTTCGGCGAAAAATGCGGCTGCCGTGGCGCGAGCGAATTGTGCGGCTCCGTGCGGACGATCTCGCCGAACGATTTTTCCGCGAGCAGCGTTGTGAGTGCGAGCGCGCCGAAGCCATTTGCGCAGCGCGCGAGCATTTCACGGCGACTCAGCGCGCGCGGGATGAAGTTACGGCAGTGGTGCATGGCGGCAGAACCTTGCGCTGGATTGCCGCGAAGTGAAGCGCTTTGTGCCGCCTCCCGGAAACGGCACCTGCATCGTTGCCAGCCACTTTCATCCCGGTTAAGAATGAGATCGCTTCATTCGGCAGAGCTTGTCCAAGCGGAAGACGTTCGCTCGGAGCAGCTCTGAATCATCATTATCGAGAAACGCCATAATTACCATGATTAAAGTTGATTTGAGGAGGCTGTGGAGGTATCAAATTCAAATAATTCGTTAGCCGTCGTCTTTGCATACGCCGGTCACGTTTCAACCACACAACGCATGAATACCTGCCGACTGTCTCCCGGTGTCCTCGCCTATTTCGCAGTAGCTCGCTGGCGTCTGACGAACTGGCTTGTCCTTGCACTCTCAATTTTCCCGTGCTTCGCCGGGGAATTACGCGCCGCTGGCACCGCGCTCTCCTTCGATGGCGTCAACGACTACGTGACATTCGGTCCGGCCCCGTCGCTAGGCAGCGCTACGTTCACGATCGAAACGTGGTTCAAACGGACGGGCACTGGAGTGGGCACCAGCACTGGGAGTGGAGGCGTGACCGCCGTCCCGCTCGTAACCAAGGGCCGGGCCGAGGTGGATGATACTAATCAGGACATGAATTATTTCCTCGGCATCCGACCGACGGACAACGTGCTCGTCGCAGACTTCGAGGAAGGCGCGGGGGCCGCTTTACCGGGGTTGAATCATCCCA